>JAGBCG010000243.1 GCA_017938055.1 Clostridia bacterium | reverse complement strand
CAAGGTGTATATGCAATAATTACCGATGGACCTTTGTAATTCTGAGCTTCCTTGACAGCCTTAACAAGCTGATTTGAGTCTGCACCCATTGCAACCTGTGCAACGTATACATTACCATATGTCATAAGCATTGCACCAAGGTCCTTCTTCTTGGACTTTTTACCCGAAGCACAGAACTGTGCAACTGCTCCCAAAGGTGTTGCCTTTGAGGACTGACCGCCTGTATTTGAGTAAACCTCAGTATCAACTACAAATACGTTCACATCCTCGCCGCTTGCTATTACATGGTCAAGACCGCCAAAGCCTATATCATACGCCCAGCCGTCACCACCAAACATCCAGAAGCATTTCTTTGAAAGTCTGTCACTGTCACGGAGAATTGTTTGTGTAAGCTCTGTTTTATCAGCCTTTTCAAGTAATGCCACAAATTCCTCAGTAGCCTTTTCATTTGCATCCAAATCGTCATATGTTGCAATCCAGTTATTTGCCGCAAGTTTTAGCGTTTCACTCACATTAGGCGATTCTACAAGCTTTTCTACGTTCATTTTTACAAGCTCACGCTGTTTTCTGTCCGCTATAAGCATACCAAGGCTGAACTCGGCATTATTTTCAAACAGTGAGTTTGACCAAGCAGGTCCCTTACCCTTTGCATTCTTTGTATAAGGAATACCCGGCATTGGTGAACCCCATGCCTGTGAACATCCTGTTGCGTTTGCCCAGTATACCTTATCTCCGAACAGCTGTGTAAGAAGCTTTGCATAAGGTGTTTCTCCGCAGCCTGCACATGCTGCAGAAAATTCAAGAAGCGGTGTTCTGAACTGACTTCCCTTTACAGTGTATCTGTCAAAAATTTCTCCCTTATCACTTGTTTTAAGGGTATACTCCCAGACTTCATCATATGTAGGAACACTTGACACATGCTCCATAGTTATTGCCTTTTCTTTTGCAAGGCAGTTATTGACACAGCTGCCACAACCTGTACAGTCAGCACCGCTGATACTGAGAGTATAGTAAAAGCCCTTTGCCTGTGTGCCGTTTGCAGCAACATACTTCATCTGTTTCGGTGCGTTCTTTACTTCGTCTTCACTGAGCAAATACGGACGGATTACCGCATGAGGACAAACAAATGCACACTTATTACACTGTATACACTTGTCGGGATGCCAAACAGGAATATTTTCTGAAATTGCTCTCTTTTCAAAAGCTGTAAGACCAAGTTCGATTCTTCCATCTTTATATTTTTCAAAGACGGATACCGGCAAGTCATCACCTTTCTGGTTATTGATTGGCTCTAAGATTTGTGTAACAACCTCAGGCTTTGACATATCGGTTTTTGCAAACATATCGGCAAGTCCCATCCAGCTTTCCGGAACATCAATCTTAACAAACGCAGATGCACCTCTGAGAATAGCCTCAACATTCTTATTTACTACATCCTCGCCTTTTGCAAAGTATGTTTTCTTAGCGGAGTCTATCATATAATTCTTGGCTTCTTCAGGGTCAATTACATTTGCAAGTGTAAAGAATGCCGACTGAAGTACCATATTTATTCTTCCGTGAAGTCCAATCTCATCGGCAATCTTGGCAGCATCTATAATATAAAACTTTGCTTTCTTTTCCGCAAGCTGCTTTTTAAGTGCAACAGGCAGACGTGATTCCAATTCATCTTCGCTAAAAGAACAGTTAAGTAAAAAAGTACCACCCTCCTTAAGCTCACAAGCAATATCATATTTATAAATATAGCTTTGATTATGGCATGCGATAAAATCAGCATTTTTTACATAGTATGTTGAGCGAATTGGTGACGAGCTGAAACGCAGGTGTGATTTTGTTACACCAAACGATTTCTTTGCATCATACTCAAAATACGCCTGTGCATATTTATCGGTATGGTCATTGATAATTTTAACAGTGCTGTGATTAGCTCCTACTGTACCATCAGAGCCGAGACCCCAGAATTTACAGCTCACTGTATCGTCATTTTCACCGTTAATAATCTTTGAGGGTGTAAGGCTCAGATGAGTTACATCATCATTGATGCTCACGGTAAAGCCGTTTTTGGGGTTATCAGATGCGAGATTTTCAAACACAGCAAGAATATCGCTTGGTGTTGTATCCTTTGATGAAAGGCCATATCTTCCGCCAACAACAGTGATGTCTTTGCCGTAAAGCACACTTCTTACATCTGTGTAAAGAGGCTCGCCAACAGCACCCATTTCCTTTGTTCTGTCAAGGACAGCAACTTTTTTGACAGTCTTTGGCAGTGCATTTACAAAGTGCTTTGCTGAAAAAGGTCTATACAAATGAACCTGAAGAAAACCCACTTTACCGCCATTTTTATTGATATAATCAACAGTTTCCGATACCGTTTCACTTACAGAACCCATTGCAACTATTACATTTTCAGCATCTGCTGCACCATAATAGTTAAACAAATGATAATTTCTTCCTGTTATCTTTGAAATCTGTGCCATATAGTCTTCAACAATATCGACAAGCTCATCATAGTCTTTATTATTTGCTTCTCTTACCTGGAAGAAAATATCGGGATTCTGCACTGTTGCACGCAAATCGGGATGCTCGGGATTCAAAGCTGAACGCTTATAGTTATTCAAAGCTTCATAATCCACAAGCTTTGCAAGGTCATCATATTCCATTTGCTCAACTTTATCAATCTGATGGCTCGTTCTGAAGCCGTCGAAGAAGTGCATAAACGGAATACGTGATTTTATTGCGGAAAGGTGTGCAACTCCTGCCAAGTCCATAATTTCCTGTACAGAGGAAGTACTGAGCATTGCAAAACCTGTCTGCCGGCAATTATACACATCGGAGTGGTCACCGAAAATTGATAGTGCATGTGTACCTACAGTACGGGACGCCACATGAAGCACACCTGGAAGTCTTTCTCCGGAAATTCTGTGCAGCACGGGAATCATAAGCATAAGTCCCTGTGAAGACGTAAAGGATGCAGAAAGTGCACCTGTTTCAAGCGAGCCATGAACAGCCGCTATTGCACCTGCCTCCGACTGCATTTCAACAAGGGACACTGTCTGTCCAAATATATTTTTCTTTCCCACTGCCGACCAGGCGTCTGTTTTTCCTGCCATTGGCGAGGAGGGAGTTATTGGATAAATTGCAGCAATTTCGGTAAATGCGTATGATATGTACGCCGCTGCCTCGTTGCCGTCCATTGTAACAAGCTTTTTTTCTGACATTTTGTTTGTCCTTTCATTTGAGCCACAGTAAATATTCTAACTTAATTATTTTATCACAAATATGTCAATAATTCAACTATTAATTATTAAGGCCAAGCTTTTCTGCTGCTTCTTCACGCATTTTATACTTCAATATCTTACCTGCAGCGTTCATGGGAAATTCTTTCACAAAGTCAATATATCTTGGCACTTTATGCTTTGCAAGGCTTGCCACGATAAAATCTTTCATTTCCTTTTCTGTCATTTCTTCCCCGTCTTTAAGAATTATGCACGCCATAATTTCTTCTCCGTACTGTTTATCGGGAACGCCAATTACCTGTACATCCTTAACCTTGGGATTTGTATAAATAAATTCTTCGATTTCCTTAGGATAAATGTTTTCGCCGCCACGGATTATCATATCCTTAAGTCTTCCTGTAATGCGATAGTTTCCGTCTTTGTCACGACATGCAAGGTCGCCTGAATGAAGCCAGCCATCTTCATCAATCGCTGCCGCCGTTGCTTCAGGCATTTTATAGTAGCCTTTCATTATATTATAGCCACGTGCCACAAATTCTCCGTTTACTCCATCAGGAACATCAAGTCCCGTTTCCGGGTCTATTACTTTACATTCAACATTTGCAAACGCACTTCCTACAGTTTCAGTCCGTACTGTCAAATCATCATAATACGAGCTCATTGTGCATCCGGGACTTGCTTCTGTCTGACCATAAACCGACACAATCTGCTTCATATTCATGCGTCCTGTTGCAGCAAGCTTCATTAAATCAGCAGGACAGTTCGCTCCTGCCATGATACCCACTCTCATATGAGAAAAGTCTGTCTTTTCAAAGTCCGCATGCTGCATCATTGCAATAAACATGGTGGGTACGCCATTAAATGCCGTTATATGCTCCTGATTTATACATGCAAGAGAGGATTTCGGTGAAAAATAAGGCATAGGGCACATAGTAGCACCATGTGTCATAGAACTTGTCATGGAAAGCACCATTCCAAAGCAGTGGAACATAGGCACTTGTATCATCATTCTGTCAGCTGTAGACAAATCCATATGGTCACCGATATACTTACCATTATTTACAACATTATAGTGCGTAAGCATTACGCCCTTGGGAAAGCCTGTTGTTCCTGATGTATACTGCATATTACATACATCATGAATATCTACTTCTTGTGCCATTCTGTGAATTCTTTCCACCGGAATATCAGCAGCTCTCAGCATTGCTTCATTCCATTCAAGACAACCCTGCATTTTAAAGCCGACAGTTATAACATTTCTCAGCATGGGAAGCTTTTTACAGTGCAAAGGCTTACCGGGTACTGTGTTTTCAAGCTCGGGACAAAGACGCTTAATTGCATCCGCATAATCAGAGTCCTTGAACGAATCAATCATTACAAGAGTATGAGTATCCGACTGTTTAAGCAGGTATTCTATTTCATGAATTTTATAAGCGGTATTTACTGTTACAAGAACAGCACCGATTTTTACTGTTGCCCAGAATGTCAGATACCACTGAGGAATATTTGTTGTCCATATTGCCACGTGGCTTCCCGCCTTTACACCCAGAGAAACAAGTGCTCTTGCTACATCGTCAACATCGTCACGAAATTCAGAATATGTTCTTGTATAGTCAAGTGTTGTATACTTGAAGCAGTACTGGTCAGGGAATCTGTCTACCATTTCGTCAAGTACCTGTGAGAATGTCTTCTCAATAACAACATCCTTTTTCCACACGTATTTACCTGTTCCAGACTCATTATATAAGCAAGGCTTTTTATTTTTATCGGGTGAGCCGAAGGATTTCAAATATTCCGCGAACTGTGGAAAAATTATATCAGGCTCGCCAATTTCCTCCATCCACTTGGGGTCCCATTCCAGACTCATAAATCCGTCATAATTTACAGAACGCAAAGCATTCATCACTTCATTGAAAGGAAGCTCTCCCTCACCATAAGTGTATATTCAATTTTTTCACCGTTTCTAACGGCATCTTTGATATGTACATGCTTAACGTTTGCACCAAGATTCTGAATCGACTTTTCAGCTTTTTCTCCCGCAACAATACATGTATGGTAAACGTCCCAAAGTGCACCTACGCTGTCACACGCAAAAGTGCCCAAAAGCTCTTTTAAATTATCGGTATTTGCAAATATTCCCATCGTTTCCACAAGCAATACTATTCCCTCGTCCTCAACCATAGGAACAAGCTTTTTCATGTTTTCTATTGCTGTT
>JAGBCG010000242.1 GCA_017938055.1 Clostridia bacterium | reverse complement strand
GTCGTCTGAAAATTCTTCCTTGAAGAACCAGTCAGGAGTCTGGCTGTGCCATACGAGAACGTGACCTCTTACAGGGATATTATTTGCCTTTGCAAAGTTTAAGATTGTTCTTGCACTTGAAAGGTTTACGAGTGGGTTATCAAAATCGCCGCTTTCAATTGTTGCCTCTCTGTCAATAATTGCGTCAGGTTTAAGCTCATTACCGAGAGTAAGGCTGTTGCAATGCTTGAGGATGAGATTTTTTGTTGACTTAGGAGCAAGTTCCATTGTTGTTGTAGCTGTACCAACCTTGAAGTAGTCAGCATAAACATTTTTAAGTGATGGGATATCTTCCTCAATTGGAATAACAGGAGCTTCTACAACTGAGAAATCATCAATATAAATATCATCGCTTCCACCCTCGAAGTAAACAAAAACATCCTTTACGTCATCTGAAAAGCTTACTTTAAGATTCTTGAATTCAAGCCAGTCACCGCTGCTTCCGTTTGTAAGATTAACGTAGTGTGGGTCACCCGATGAATCGCTGTACTGATAGCTACAAGTAATCTGTGAATAATATTTGCCTCTAACCTTAGCGTTTACATAATATTCTGTACCGGGCTCACACTTATCATCAAGACGGAATGCCGGACCGTTCCATGACTCTGTACGTCCCGATGCACAAAGTGAATATTCGCCGCTTGTAGCGTAATCTGTTGACGCTGAGAGAACTGTTGTATCATTCTCACCACGCTTATCAAAAGCAGATACATCCTGATCCTCAAAGTCTGTTGAATAAATGACCTTCTGTTCTTCAGCCGCTGCCTTCATAAGTTCAGGAGTTGCGACGCCTGCAAAACCTGAAACTGAAGCTGTACAGAACATTGATGCTGCTAAAAAGCCTGTAACAGCTTTTTTAACAAGTAAATTCTTCATTGTCTTTTTACCTCCAATACATATTAAACAATACCGAGCAATAAAAGCAAATATGCAAATTTTGCAAAGTATCGTTATTACATCGTCATTATATCATAAATGTCACAAAAAGTCAATCAAAGCACACTATAAACTATTTGTATTATACAGATTGATAAATTATGAACATTACTTTGACGAAAAAAGACGTTATAAAATTCTGTGCAAAAATTAACAACTAACGATTAACACTTTTTAGTTTTCGCAATATTTGATAATCGCATTTTACCCTGTGTATAACCCATTTAACATGAAACGCATAGTATTTTTAAATTTTCGTTAAATTTGCACAAAATCTCACATTCTTATTCAACATATTATAAAAAAAGCGGACTTAAAGTCCGCTTCTTACTACATATTCTCAATCTGATTGACAGCTGGCTCAAGCCAATCGCCTTCAAACAGCTCAACCACACCTTTATCGCATACAGATGCAAGGTCCGGACAAATCGGAATTCTTGCAAGAACAGGAATACCATATTCCATAGCAACCTTGTCTATATTGCTCTTTCCGAATACTTCTATCTTCTTCTTACAGTCAGGACATTCAAGATAGCTCATATTTTCAATAATCCCTATTATAGGAATATTCATCATCTTTGCCATCTTTACAGCCTTTTCAACTATCATTGAAACCAGCTCCTGCGGTGATGTTACAATAACAATACCGTTTACAGGAATTGTCTGGAAAACTGTAAGTGGAACATCACCTGTTCCAGGAGGCATATCTACAAAAAGATAATCTACATCCTTCCAGATTACATCTGTCCAGAACTGCTTTACAACACCTGCAATAACAGGACCTCTCCATACAACAGGATCTGTATCATTCTCTAAAAGAAGATTTACAGACATAACATCAATACCCATTTTGGATTTTACAGGAATTAATCCAAGCTCTGTTCCCTGAGCTTTTTCCTTTATACCAAAAGCCTTCGGGATTGACGGTCCTGTAATATCTGCATCAAGTACTCCGACATTTTTACCGTGTCGCTGCATACTTACAGCAAGCATTGATGATACAAGAGTTTTACCTACTCCACCTTTGCCACTTACAATTCCTATTACCTTACCGATTTTACTAAGTTCATTTGGCTTCTCAATAAAGCTTTCAGGCTTTCTTTCACCACAATTACT
>JAGBCG010000241.1 GCA_017938055.1 Clostridia bacterium | reverse complement strand
TCACATTTTACAATCGGAATCGGTTCACCCCAGTAACGCTGTCTTGAGAATACCCAGTCTCTTAACTTAAAGTTCGTCTTCGGTTCACCAATGCCTTTTTCAGCAAGGAATGCAATAATCTTTTCTTTTGCCTGTGCAACCTCAAGTCCGTCAAGGAAGCCTGAATTTACCATCTTGCCTGTTGCAACATCGGTAAATGCTTCTTCCTGTACGTTACCGCCCGCAACAACCTCGATAATTGGAAGATTAAACTTTTTGGCAAAATCCCAGTCACGTGTATCGTGTGCGGGAACAGCCATAATTGCACCTGTACCGTAGGTGATAAGTACGTAGTCGGAGATAAAAATAGGTATATCCTTGCCGTTAACGGGATTTATTGCACGAACACCGCGAAGCTCAACACCTGTCTTTTCCTTTTTGTCAGCAAGCTCAGTTCTTTCAAAATCACTCTTTTTGCTTGCTTCAATCTGATAAGCCTTAACATCGTTAAGGTTTTCAATTTTGTCCGCCCACTTTTCAATAATTGGGTGTTCTGGAGAGATAACCATGTACGTAGCACCGAAAAGAGTGTCGGGACGGGTTGTGTAAACGGTAAGACTGTCACCGAGAGTTGTTTCAAAATCAACTTCCGCACCCTCGCTTCTGCCAATCCAGTTTGTCTGCTGTACCTTTACTCTGTCTATAAAGTCAACAAGGTCAAGGTCGTCAATAAGACGCTGTGCATACTCTGTAATCTTGAGCATCCACTGACTCTTTTCACGTCTGATAACTTCGCTGCCACATCTTTCGCAAACGCCGTTTACAACTTCCTCGTTTGCAAGTACACATTTACAGCTTGTACACCAGTTAACAGCCATTTTGGACTTGTAAGCAAGACCCTTTTTAAAGAGCTGTAAAAAAATCCACTGAGTCCACTTGTAGTAGCCCTCGTCTGTTGTGTTTATTTCTCTTGACCAGTCAAAAGCAAGACCGAGTGACATAAGCTGACCCTTAAATCTTGCAACGTTGTTTTCAGTTACAATTTTAGGATGAATTTTGTTTTTTATAGCAAAGTTTTCAGTAGGAAGACCAAAAGCATCCCAACCCATAGGATAAAGGACGTTGTAGCCCTGCATTCTCTTTTTTCTTGTAACGATGTCAAGAGCTGTGTAGGAACGGGGATGTCCTACATGCAGACCCTGTCCTGAAGGGTAGGGAAACTCAACAAGTGCATAGTATTTGGGAAGAGAGTAGTCGTTTTTTGCATGAAACGCACCCTTTTCCTCCCATTTTTTTTGCCATTTGCCTTCAATGGCTTTAAAATCGTACTTCATTTTTATCCAACCTTTTTTATTTAAAAATTATTATAATCAAAATTTAATCTTGGCTTGCTTCAAATTCAATTTCTTCTCCCTCAGCCCAAAGCTTTTCAAGATTGTAAAAGCTTCTCGATTCGGGATTGAAAACGTGAATCAGTACACTGTTGTAATCAAGTAAAACCCAAGTGCCCTGACCTCTGCCTTCGATTTTAGAAGGCTCTATACCATCAAGACCAAGCTTGTATTCTACCTCATCGGCAAGAGCATTTACCTGTGTTCTTGATGAGCCTTGAGCAATTACAAAATAGTCGGCAATTATTGTTTGCTTGTTTACGTATAATATTTTAATATCCTTTGCCTTTTTGGAGTCAAGAATCTTAGCTGCCTTTAAGGCAATTTCCTTTGCTTTTGCTTCGTTGTGCATATTTTATATCCTTTCTTGATAGCGTCATTCAGGCATTGTTGATTGTTCAGTAACAACAGATGTGTCCGTAATAGCTGTATCAGAATCTTCCGATTCATAAAAAACATCTTCGTTGGTACTTGTGATGATACCACTGTCTGTATTCACAGGCTCGTCATCCTGACTTTCGTTATTTGTATCACTTGAATTGTCAGAGGTGACATTCTGTGTTATTTCATCAGAACCGATTTCGCAATCGTCGTTGTCTGTTGGAACATCCGATGAAGCATTTAGCTCGTTTTCAGGTTCATTTTCATCATCTTGTTCGTTGTCATTGACTTTTTGCGTATCTGATAAGTCTGATTCAGTATTTTTTGAGGAAGAAGCATCAGGTATTTCAGTTGCATCTTCCGTACCGGTGACAGTCGAAACTTTTGATACAGAAGTACCGGAAAGAGTAAGAAGACCGAACATTTCTTCGGGAAGATTTTTGTTGTACTTGTTAAAGCTCTTGTTTACAAGCTCCATAACATCCTCTTTGTCAGCTGAATAGTAGGAAACCCAAACGCCGCCTCTGGTAACGTCAACGGGATTGCCCGGAAGCGTTGTCATTGAAAAACCGTTTGAAAGATCCATGTCAAGAAGCTTGCTTGCAAAGTCAGCCATTTCCTGAAGAGTGATGTTGGTGTAAAGATTCTTTTGAACCTCAGAGGTGATTTGAGAAAGCCTTGTTATTGTGGAAGCAGAAAACAACTTGTCGAGAAAAGCATTTATGAAGCTCTTTTGAGCATCAATTCTTGCAATATCTCCCATAGTGTAACCTCTGAAGCGGACAAATTGCTCAGCCTTGTCACCGTCAAGGTGCTGTTGACCTGCTTTGAGATTAATGTATAAATCCTGAGTAGGATCGTTGTGATACATGTTTTGAGGAACATACAGATCAACGCCGCCTATTGCGTCAACAATGTTTCTAAATCCTCTTGTGTTAACCTGAGCATGATAATCAATGGGAATACCATAGCTGTAGTATATGAAGGTTGAAAGATACTTAATGCCGAAATTTCTTTGCATATTTGACATTAATTCTTTCTTTTGTGAACTGTCGGTTTCATTGAGATATTTTATAAGCTGTTGCTGTGTTATGCCAAGATATGAGTATTCATTACTTGAACAAAGTGCAGCAATTTTAGATGAACTTTTTCCTTTAGCTTGACTAATGAGATTGTTAATAGGAGTTTTGGATAGTTTTTTACCTGCAGAATATATGGAGTTTGCCTTGGTTTCATAGCCGGAAGTGAAATTTTCAGCAGAAATATTGCCGTTTTTGTCGATGATAAGACGGTCACTCAGCTTTACATAAGTATCTCTCGGAATCTGTAATATATCGACTTTCTTTTTTTCGGTATCAAATTTTGCAATCATGATAACGTCTGTAAGATTTCCGCCGTGATCTGTTCCTGTGGCAAGAAAAGTATATACCTCGCTGTGAAGTGAACCCTTTTCACCATCGCCTGAAATAATGGTATGGGAAATGCCGTCAGACATTGAGTTTTCGATGTCACTTACATTCTTAAGACCTCTGTTGGCACTGGCACTGTCAAGGACATGTCTAATTGCAACAGTTCTGAAAGAGGGGCTGAATAAAAGCATACAAGTAAAGGTCAAAAAGATAGAGCAAAGGACTCCAAAAACAATAAAAAGTGTTGCATGCTTGAATTTCGGCTCATAATTACGAGTAGAAGAATGCTTTGCGGACGTAGAGTTCTTGCTTTTAGTGCGACTGACAGTGCGAGTGTTATATGAGCTTGTCTTTTTTGTTTTTATATCGCTTTTTCTCTTTTTGCAGTTGCGTATGAACTTCTCGTCGTTCATGTCATTATAATTATTTTTCATCCTCAATATCCTTTACTTAAAAAATGCGTTGTCCTCAAGAATACCGTTTCGTGTAATTACTGTTTGAATGTGAATGGGTAAATTTTGTTGTATAAGATAATCAAGTGTGCCATCAATGGATTTAATAATGCAAAAATCAAGAGCTTTGAGAGGGGACATATTGCCGTTTTCTGTCAGTGAGTAAAAAAGCTCTCTTACATTTTTGCAAGACTCGGCAGTTCGTGTCGGCTCGATGTAATCTGCTAAAAAAATGATTTTTGCAATTATATCCATGCTGTTTCCGCCAACGGTGTGACAGTAAATAGCGTTAAAAACGCAGTCATTAATGTCAAAAAGCTCTTTTGCAAGAAAAGCGGCTGTTTTTGAATGAAGCATGGCACATGAGCTTTCGGCAGCTTTGCAGATTTCAATACTGTGCTTTTCGCAAAACTTTAGCTGTTCTTCAAGGGAAAAATGCTTTGTAATATCGTGAAGAAGAGTAGCACAGCTCACATCTGAAATATAAGCATTGTCAATACCTAAAGAAGAAAATATAATTTTAGCCATGTCAACAGCCTGTTTTTCAACACTAAGAGTGTGGGCAAGTCTGTGACCTGAAATATACCTACTTAAATTTGTTCTTACTTCGAGAACTGTTTCCCAAGATGTGGGAGTATGAGTAAAAGTACTATTCTTCATGATTCTCCTGAAAATAAAGCCTGTTAATTATTATATACCTTAAGACCTCATCAGTCAACAGCTTTTCGCAATTTGAATAATTTTTTAAGTATATTTCTTTTCTCACATCTGTACTGCTGACTATAACTTCTTTTTCGTTTGATATTACAATATTTGCATTGAAAAGCTTACAGTATTTGTCTTTTGCTTTTAGCATATCTGACATTTGACCAACATCACGACAAATGGTGTAAATTTTGCATGACGAAAAAATTTCATCCGGATTTTTCCACTTGTCGAGAGTAAAAAACATGTCGCTGCCAACATACATAATAAGCTCGTGACCCTCATAAAGAGCAAGTAACGTGCGAATTGTAAGATAAGTGTAGCTGATACTGTCGCTGTCAAGCTCGATAGTGGATACCTCAATATTATAACCCAAATCATCTTGTAGCGTGGAAAAGCACTTTTTGCACATTTCAAGCCTTTGTTCGTCTGAAGCATCACACTTTTTGTCCGTTTTAAAGGGTGAAACCTTAGCGGGAATAATTAAAAGCTTGTCAAGCTTTTGCTGCTCATAGAACACCCTTGCGGCATTAAGGTGACCTGTGTGTGGCGGATTGTAGGAGCCGCCCATAAATCCAATTCTCATTTTTTTGATTTTGGCAGAGTGATTTTTCTCTTGTCTTTGTTGCTTGCGGCTCTGTAAAGCACAAGCTTTCTGCCTATCATCTGAACACTTTGAGCACCCGTAGCCTTGCAGATTTCATCAGCTGCTTGTTTAACCGTGTACTCGCAAGTTTCAAGAAGACTGATTTTTATAAGCTCTCTTACTTCAAGCACATCGTCAATTTGTTTTATAAAATTTTCGTTTATACCGCCTTTTCCAAGTTGGAAAATAGCATCAAGTGTGTTTGCTTTGGAGCGTAAATAAGCACGCTCGCTGCTTGTAAGATTTTCTATTGACATATGTGACACCTTTCAAAAGTCATTTGTTTTCTAAGTATTCTTTAAGCCTTTGCGTAAGAAGCTTGCAGGCATGGTATCTGTGACTGACACAGTTCTTTTCCTGCTCTGAGGCTTCGCCAAAGGTCTTGCATAATTTCGTGCAGTAAAAGACAGGGTCGTAGCCAAAGCCGCCGTTTCCTCTGCATTCGCTTGTAATGTGACCCTCGCAGATTCCGTCAACGGCAAAGCTTTCACCGTCAGGAGAAGCAAAAGCCATAGAGCATACAAATCTTGCACTTCTTTCACCTGAGGGAATAGTTTTTAGCTTTTCAAGAAGCTTTATAATGTTGGCTTCGTCGCTGGCATTGCCGTCAGTAACCGACGCATACCTTGCCGAGTAAATGCCCGGCTCTCCACCCAGAGCATCAACACAAAGTCCCGAATCGTCGGCAATGGCATATACATTGTACTTTTCACAGATAAATTTTGCTTTAATAAGTGCATTTTCCGCAAAAGTACTTCCGTCCTCAATAATGTCGCCGTCAAAGCCTAAATCCGTAAGACTTATAAATTCAATACCGTCAATCTGAATAAGACGAGATAATTCATTGATTTTATGACTGTTTTTTGTAGCTATAGCAATTTTCATAATTACACCCATTTGTAGTATTTTAGACGAAAATATGGTAAAAAAGTTCCTTATTCATCAAATAATGCCCTTGTGAATTCATCGGCATCAAATTTCTGTAAATCTTCCATTTTTTCACCAACGCCTATGAATTTAACAGGAATACCAAGCTCTTTCTTGATAGAAATAATAATACCGCCCTTTGCTGTTCCGTCAAGCTTTGTAAGAACAATGCCTGAAATATTGCTTGTCTTAATAAATTCCTTTGCCTGATTTATGGCATTCTGTCCTGTTACGGCATCCAATACAAGAAGCGTTTCCCTGTCACAATCCGGAAGCTCTCTTTCAATAACTCTGTTTATTTTGGAAAGCTCGTCCATAAGATTCTTTTTGTTGTGAAGACGACCTGCTGTGTCAATAATAAGAACATCACACTTGTGACTTTTAGCATAATTGCAGGCATCAAAAACAACTGCAGCAGGGTCAGAGCCTTCGCTGTGCTTGACAATGGGAACGCCGGCACGCTGGGACCATATTTCAAGCTGGTCAATGGCAGCGGCTCTGAAGGTGTCAGCTGCCGCAAGAACAACGCTTTTGCCTTCGTTTTTAAGACAGTTTGCAATCTTTGCAATGGAAGTGGTTTTGCCCACACTGTTAACACCGATTACAAGAATAACAGATGGAGTTGTGGTAATACTTAGAGGCTCGTTATCACCAATGGTTTCTCTGATAATGGAAATAAGCTCCTGCCTTGCTTGTTGTGGATCAGTTATTCTCTTGTCCTTAAGAACGTCGGTAAGCTTTTCTATAATTTCTTCAGTTATCGAATAGCCAACATCCGAAGCAATAAGAATTTCTTCAAGCTCCTCAAGCATTTGCTCGTCAACCTTTACAAAGTGCTTGAAAATGTCGTTTACTTGCCCGAAAACAGTGTCCTTGGTTTTCTTTAAACCCTCTTTAAGTTTGTCAAAAAATGACACAAAATCAATCCTTTCAAACGCATTTACAGCTTGATACCCGTTTTCTTTTCAACGTCATCAATGTTAACCTTAAGGAAGCTCGAAACACCTTTTTCCTGCATGGTAACACCATACATCGTATCAGCAACCTCCATAGTACCACGTCGGTGAGTGATGACGATAAACTGAGTATCGTTGTTTTTCTTTAAGTACGAAGCAAATCTGTTTACATTAACGTCGTCAAGAGCTGCTTCAATTTCGTCAAAAATATAGAACGGTGCCGGATTTACCT
The DNA here is from genome assembly GCA_017938055.1 of Clostridia bacterium. GTDB lineage: Bacteria > Bacillota > Clostridia > Oscillospirales > CAG-382 > UMGS1387. The sequence goes on along the minus strand of JAGBCG010000241.1, from coordinate 5,300 downwards.
TTAGGATTGCAAAATATAGAGCAATAGCGGTAAAGGCTTGTTCACCACCGGATAATAGTGAAAGATTCTTAACCATTTTTCCCGGAGGCTGAATGTTGATTTCAATGCCCGATTCAAGCACATTTTCAGGATCTGAAATTACAATGTCAGCATTTCCTCCACCAAAAAGATCGGCAAAAACAATCTTAAACTGTGCATTTATGTCGTTGACAGCCTTAACAAACATGGTTTTCATGTCGCTTTCAAGACGCTTGATAATAGATTCAAGACTCTTCTTTGAGTCCTCAAGGTCCTGGATTTGCTTTGACATAAAGTCGTAGCGTTCTTTGGTTTCCTTGAATTCTTCAACTGCATTTACATTGATGTGGCCAAGAGCTTTTATTTTTGCTTTGACACTTGATAATTCCTGCTGACTTTCCTTGGTTGGAGCAGGGTAGTTGAGGGCAACAGCCTCAGAAAAGGTGAGGGTGTATTCCTCCCAGAGCTTTGAAGTGAGGTTGTCATATTCTGCACGACAGTTTTCCAGAGTTGAAGCAAGCTTTGTCATTTCCTCAAAGAAAATTTCCTTGTCCTTCTGCAGACCCTTTTGATTCTCACGCTTTCTGTTCATGTCAGCTTCGATATTTTGTGAAAGCTCAATAAATTCGTCAAGCTCTTTTTTGGAAGAAATGAGCATTTCATCTGCCTTTTTGATGTTTTCTTCACTCTGTTCAATGTCAATGCTGATGCCTTTAAGCAAATCTTCAATCTGAATAAGCTCAGCTTTTAGAGCTTCGGTTCTTCTGACGTTGTCAGCAATCTGAAGCCTTAAAGAAGCCACGGCACTGGTTGCTGACTGTACATCCTTTTCAAAGGAGAGAATGGAAAGCTGAGTCTGATTGACATGCTCTTTTGCATTTCTTTCATCCTCGTCAGCCTTGTCGAGTAATGTACAAAGCTCAGCTTCCTCAAGCTTAAGAGCATCAAGATGAGCCTCCTGTCCTTGCCTTTTTGCAGTAATAAGACTGAGTCGTTCCTTGATTTTTTCACTGTCGAACTCGTCAAGCTGGAGATGCATGTTCTTAAGACGCTCACTGCATGCTTCAATATGCTCAGTGTGAAGCTTGATGTCGTTTTCGCTTCTGTAAAGACCGCTGTCGGCATTGGAAAGGTCGTTTTTAAGACCTTCAATGTAATCAATGGCAGACTGACATTCTTCCTCGTTTTCCTTCATGTCAGCCTTTAACTGCTTCATTTTAGCACCTATAGCACTTATAGACTCGTCAAGAGCAGCAATGTCTGCATTTCTTGACATTACACCTGTTCTTGAAGCACTTGAGCCGCCCGTGTAAGAACCGCCCGAGTTTATAACCTGACCGTCAAGGGTTACAATTCTGAATCTGTATGAATACTTTTTGGCGATAACTGAGCCGTTGTCAATGTCATCAACAACAACCGTTCTGCCTAAAAGATTTTCTGCAATTACTCTGTACTTTTCTTCAAATGAAACAAGGTCACAGGCAATACCGATGTAGCCGTCCTCACGTGTAAGACCATGTTCACTCACAACCTTTGCACTCATGGAGGTAAGGGGTAGGAATGTAGCACGACCAGCGTTTGTTTTCTTTAAGAAACGGATAGCATCCTTTGCACATTCCTCGTTTTCAACGACAATGTTGGATACAGATGCTCCCAGAGCTGTTTCAATAGCCGTTACATATTCACCCGAAACACCAAGAATTCTTGATACAGGACCACAGATACCCGAAAGAGTCTTTTCGTTCATTACAGCCTTTACACTTCCCGGATAGCCTTCGAGCATCTTGTCCATTCTGTCAAGAACTTCACGCCTGTGACTGTCTGCGGCATATTGTGCTTCAAGCTGATTTTTCAGTGCAATATATTCCTCACGCTTTGAAGCAAGCACCTTTAACGCTTCCTGCTCGTCGGTTATGTCAGCTAACAGCTGGTCTTTTTCTGCCTTAAAATCCTGCTTTCTCTGCTGTGCATTTTCAAGTAATTTGTATGCAGCTTCAAGCTCTTCATCGGCTTTTTTTATTTCACCCGATAAGAATTCCTTGCGTTCAGACTCTGATTTTTCGCTTGTAAGCTCTGCCGCTTCCTGAATTTTCAGACTTGTTAACTCGTCGCTTGATTTTCTTATTTCTTCCTGCTTTTGTGTAAGGCTGTCTTCTGCAAGGGTAACGGCATCAATGCTCTTTTGGTGAGCATCCATTGAATTAATAAGCTCCTGCTTTGCACACTCAAGGGATTTTTCTGCATTTTTAACGTTTTCCTCTGCCTCAAGAATTTTTTCTTTGAGAGAGTCCATCTCCTGACCGCCAAGAAGATTGATTTCGGCATTAATCTGAGCCTTTCTCTCATTGTGGTGAGAAATGTCGTTGCCTGCAAGAGAACGTAGATTTTCAAGCCTGTTCTTTTCGGCTTCAAGATTTGCGATTTCCTCACGCTTTGACTCAGCCTTTTGTGAGGTGAACATCTTTTTGTTGAAAAGACCGTCTATTGCAGAATCAAGAAGTGTAATTTCGTTGTCTGTATCTTCGTAATTCTTTTTTGCAACATCGTGCTTGTTTTCGAGATTTTTTGATTTGTCGGCAGCAGAAACAATTCTGTCAAGCCATATCGAAACCTCAAGCTCCTTTTTTCTGTCGGAAAGCACGAGGTATTTTTTTGCATTTTCCGAATCCTTTTCCAAAGGACCGAGTCTTGTTTCAATTTCACTTGCTATGTCGTTAAGACGGATAAGGTTGGTGTCTGTTTCGTTGAGCTTCTTTTCCGTTTCGTTTTTTCTGTAGCGGAATTTTGAAATACCAGCTGCTTCCTCAAAAATATGACGACGTTCGTCGCTTTTTTGAGAGAGAACCTCCGCAATTTTACCCTGACCGACAACAGAATATCCCTCACGTCCAATACCTGTGTTGAGGAAAAGCTCGTATATGTCTTTAAGTCTTGAGGGCTTGTCGTTAATTTTGTATTCGCTGTCACCGCTTCTGTAGTATTTACGGGTAATTTTCACCTCGTCCGTATCACTTGGAAGTATTTTGTCGGAGTTGTCAACGATAATTGAAACCTCGCAAAAGCCCGTTTGAGTACGCTTTGCAGTACCTGCAAAAATAACGTCCTCCATCTTTGAGCCTCGAAGTGACTTTGGTGACATTTCGCCAAGAACCCATCTGACAGCATCCGAAACATTGCTTTTTCCGCTTCCGTTGGGACCAACAACTGCTGTAACGCCTTTTTCAAAGTCAAGTCTTGTTTTGTCGGGAAATGATTTGAAGCCTCTTACTTCAAGAGCTTTTAAGTACAATTTAATTTCCTCCGTTGATTGAATTAGCCTTAGTAATTAAAAATGTATATTAAGCTGATTTTTTTGAATGTTTTCGTTTTCCGTAATCTTAATATCCGAAAAACCTGATTTCTTTGCAATATGGAGTAATTCCTGTCTGTTTTTTCCTCTTTGACCGATAACCTTTGATAAGTCACCCTTGGCACAGTCAATAAAAAGGGTGTGTTTTGTAAATTCATGCTCGGTTTGTCTGTAATTTTCAAGAAAGGATTGTACCTTTAATAAAAAATAACGGCTTATAACAAGCTCACCAAGAGCAGGATGATTTGCTCCGGCATAAACCTCATTTTTATCTGAAAGATTCTCACTTGACTGAAGACCTATGCGTAAAACATTTATATTTGCATCCTGAAATACAGAAAAAACCTTTGCACTTCTGTCAATAGCCTCCTGCAACGAAAGAGGAGAATATTCGCCGCGAATTGCCATTTGGTAAAGCTCAGTTTTTTTGAAAACTACACAAGGATATATTCTTGCCTGCTTGCAGCCAAGCTTTACAATTTGTTGTGCAGTATAAATTTCATCATCTGACGTAGAGCAGGGAAGACCAATCATCATTTGTCCACCAAGAATAAATCCAAACTCGTTTATAAGCTTGCAGGCATTTATTGTGTCAGCAAACCCATGACCTCTTTTACATGAAGATAAGACGTTGTCACATGCCGATTGAATACCAAGCTCAATGTGGGTAACACCACGGTCTTTGAGTATAGTAAGAATGTTTTTGTCAATGTAATCGGGACGTGTTGAAAGACGGATTGATTTAACTCTTTGCTGTTTAACAAAGCTATATGCAACATCACAAAGATAGGTCATTCTTTCAATACCTATTCCTGTAAAGCTTCCGCCGAAGAAAGCAATTTCTGTTTCAGCGTCATCTTCTATTGTGGAAAGAGCATTTTCTATAATTTCCCGAACCTTGCTGTCGTCATGCTTTTGAACACCCGTAATGGTACGCTGATTGCAGAAAACACAGTCATTTCTGCAACCATCGTGGGGGATAAAAATTGGGATGTTAACGTGTCTTGACATTACTTTTCACTTATTTTGCCAAAGAGAATAAGAGCTTGCTTGGCAGCAGCCTGCTCGGCATCTCTTTTGGATTTTCCACTGCCCTTGCCAATAATGTTGTTGTTGAGTAAAACATGATAGTCAAACATTTTTGCATGTGACGGACCACTTTCACCAACCATTATGTATTCAAGAATATCACCTTTGTTTTGCTGAACAAATTTTTGAAGCAGTGTTTTGTAGTCCTCGGCACTTCCTGTTTTGATAAGCGTTTCGGCAGCTTGTTTTAAATATGGCAGAACGAATTTTCTTGCACTTGCAAAGCCGCCGTCAAGGTAAATAGCTGCAAGTAAGGCTTCAAAAGCGTCAGAAACTACCGATTTTCTCTTTCTTCCGCCTGTAGCTTCTTCGCCATGACCAAGAAGCAGAAAATCGCCTAAGTTTATTTTGCAGGCGTATTCGTATAAAGCGTTCTCACATACAATACCTGCTCTGATTTTTGTAAGATCGCCCTCAAAAAGAGTGCTGTTTCCTTTAAATAAATAAACGCTTGCTATAAGAGAAAGCACCGAATCTCCAAGAAATTCAAGCCTTTCGTTGTACATAACATTTTCGCCCTTTGCTTTAAGCTCGTTAGCGTATGAGGAGTGAGTCAGTGCCTTTTCAAGCAGTGTTTTGTCGTTAAAGCAGTAGCCTATAGTTTGTTCAAGTAAAGAAAAGTTTTGTTGCATTTTTAAATGCTCCGTTTCTTCAGTAAAAATTTTATTCCTGTTGCTGAGATTTTGAGCTGAGTGAGGCGATGTAGTCAATCATGCCTGACTGAGCATATCTTTTTGCCTGACCAATACAAACAGCAATGCTGATATGATTTGCACTTCCGTGAGCTTTTATGACGGGCTTTGCAATGCCAAGAAAAGGAGCACCGCCATAGATAGAATAATCC
>JAGBCG010000021.1 GCA_017938055.1 Clostridia bacterium | reverse complement strand
TATTGACAAATCCGCTTGTCGCAAACAGCATTATTGCCGCAGCTGACGTCACAAGTGAAAGTATTTTTTCTTTACTGCTCTTACTTTTTGGTCTGTATGTCATCTCTGCACCTCTTTTATCTCATATTTTACATTCTTATCCTTTATTTCAAGCAGGCAATATGTGCCTCCCGTTCCGTCACGTGGAAAACCAATGCTCCCGGGATTTACAACAAGCACACCATTTTGTTCATCAACACCCGAAACATGTGTATGACCATAAAGAGCGATATCCGCATTATTAATTTTTGCCTGTGAAACAAGGTACTGTGTGCCGTATTTCACATTATACTTATGACCATGGGTATAAAAAATCCTTCTTCCTTCCGCTGTAAACGTGCCCTCGGTGTTCGTCTTATTTAAAAATGAGCCGATGTCACAATTTCCGGAAACTGTAAGATATGCTATGGTTGGAAAATCCCTCATAACCTCGTTTCCATCTGCAGTATGGTCACCAAGATGTATCACAAGGTCAACATTTCTGTTGGCACTTACAACATCATGCAGTAAATTTACATTTCCATGAGAATCGGACACCACAAGTATTTTTAACATAAATCCTCCCAAGAAAGGTGAATAACATGAACAACCTAAATGACAAAGACGACATTCTGGAAAAAGCTATCAAAAAATATGCACTTGAAAGCAACATCTGTCCACAACAAATCAACGGTCTGATAAGGGAAATGCCTGTTGTTAAGCAGAAGATTTTATCGCTGTCAAAGCAAGAACAGCAGATTCTACTTGACAAGGTTGACGAAAAAGAACTTTCACATCTTAAAAAAATTCTTGGTGAGGTAGATAAATCATGAGCAACTCCATTGGTGAAATTTTAGGTGAGCTTCTCTCAGGCAAGGAAGGAGCAGAAAACCTTGGCAATGCCTTGGAAAAAGCGTTGGAAAAGCCACAAAACAACGATGCCGCTTCTTCATCCCTGCCCTCTGAACCAAACCTTAACGAAAAACAGCTTATGCTTCAGCGGAAAATAGACATTCTTCTTGCCCTAAAGCCTCTTTTAGGTGAGGAGTTTTCAAAAAAAGCCGACATGATTATAAACGCCCTCACCGCAGCAAAAATCATTGCCGGATTTAAAAATGAAAAACATTAAAATATGTAAAACCTGCGGCGGAAATCCGCCGCAGCAGCAAGTGAGGTTATTATGTACACAAACGAAACCGGAAAAGGATATATAAAAGTATATCCCAACAAGGATGCAATTAAGCAAATGACCCTGAAAAACAATTATTTTTCACGTCCAACAAGTGTTTTTGACAATGCACCAATGTCACAGTCCGCAAGCAATGAAAAAGGTTCACTAAATAATTCATCAAAAGAGAATGACAGCAGTTTTGATGATTTATACATGCTACTTCTTATTCTTTTGATGTCCGGCAACACAAAGGACGATTCTCAGTCTATTTTTACGCTTATACTCAGCACTCTGTTTTTATACTAATTCAATCCCCTTAATGCATATGTTTCAAGCTCGTATACAAGCACTTCGTTTTCATAGCAAAGTGCTTTTGTTACCATTCCATAATCCACGTTTATTCTATACACCTCACGCTGTGTATAGCTTTCCATTACTGTATCAAAAACAATTTCAAGCTCTATTCCAAAATCTCCCTGAATTACCGAAAATTCACCTTCTGACAGCTCATAATCCCCTGACAGAAAATTCTCTGGTTCAACAACTACCCCCGCAAGCTCCGTAACCTTAAAGTTTCCTGCAGGATGAGTAAATTCTCTGACCTGATACCCGTTTTGATACTCTTTAACGGTGATTTTACCATCTTTTTCTGAGATTATTTTAAGCAGCTTCCCGCTTATCGAATACAGTTCTGCATTATACAGCCCATCTTGCCTTTTCAATATTACCTTTACTGAGTCCTGTGCACTTTCACTCTTTCGTGACACAACTACCTCATGATGATAATTCCGCGTGCTGTCAACAGACAGGAGCAGTTGTCTAGCATTTTCATATGTCACAGCCGTTTTTTCAACCTTCGAATACTTATTTTCATCATATTCTACCGTATTATAAATCTGGCTGTCATCAACATTTTCCTCTTTTTGTTCTTTTTCGGAGGAAAATATGAAATTTTCAATTTGCTCTGGCAAATTATATAGTCCCATTCTATTTAGTCCAAGAATTATTATAGCAAGGACTAAAACCGCAAACAGAACATTTAAAATTATACCAAGCAGATCACGGTGATTATTCATAATGACCTCCTACAGCTTTGGTTTACCTATCTTCTTGTGCTTCCTTATCTTGTTCAGCCTTTTTTTCTACTTCCTCCGATGCAAAAAGCATATTCAAAACAAGGATTGCTATTGCAACACAAAGCATCACAAGTCCGCCAACAAAGCTTCCAAATGACATAAGCACTGCCGCAAATCCCGATATCCCGCTTACTGCGTACAAAATCAGTACTGCATGCTTCTGGTCATAGCCTCTGTCTATTAGTCTGTGATGCAGATGTCCTCTATCAGCTGAAAATGGGCTTCTTCCGGTCAGTATTCTTCTTATAAATGCAAAGGTTGTATCGACAAGAGGAATTGCAAACACAAGAAAAGGTACCCAGAACGTAACAATCGCATTGAGCTTGAAATATCCCGTTATTGAAAGTACGCTCAGTGTATATCCAAGAAACAGTGCTCCCGTATCTCCCATAAAGATTTTTGCAGGATTGAAATTAAATGGAAGAAAGCCAAGACAGCTTCCTGCGAGTATACCTATCATTACTATAACTGTAAAAGGTGTGTCTGTGTATATAAGTGACACAAGCAGTGTAAAGGATGAAATTGTAGAAATGCCACATGACAGTCCGTCAAGACCGTCTATAAGGTTTATTGCATTTGTAAGTGCAACAATCCACACCACCGTCACCAAACCTGACCACGAGCCGAACTGTATAATTTTGCCAAAGAAATTTACATAGTCCATCTCTATTCCCGACAGCACCGCAATAATTGCTGCTGCTATCTGCAACAGCAGTTTTACTATTGCACGCATTTCGTACTTATCGTCGATAATTCCCGTAACAACAATGAGAGTAGCACCAAGCAGCATCCCCACAGTTCTTGTATCAAGCTTACAGAAAATCAATGTTGACAAAAGAAAAGCAATAAATATGGCAAGTCCGCCCATCAGGGGCATTTCTTTTTTATGCATTCTTCTGCCGTCCTTTGGTACATCCGTAACTCCAAGCTTAAAAGCAAGAACTCTTATTACTGGTGTAAATGCAACGGAAATACAGAAAGCACAAAGAGCCGCAATTACAAGATACAGAGGTGTCTGAGTAATATCAAAGGCTGCTATTGCCTCTGTTGCCGTTTCAACAACCGTATTATTCATGTTATTATCCTTTCAACACTTACTTAACTGAATAAAATCCGACTTTTCTATATACCTTTGAAAGTGTCTTACGTGCAAGATATGATGCAGTGTCAGCACCTTTTTTCATAACTTCCTCAAGGTATGCCTTATCCTTGACAAGACGAGCGTATTCGTTTCTTACACTCTCAAGTCCGTCTGCACACACCTCACCAACAGCTGCTTTAAATTCGCCGTAGCCTTTACCATCAAATTCTCTTTCAATTTCATCATATCCTTTTCCCGTAAATGAGGAATAAATTGACATAAGGTTATTTATACCGTCTTTTCCCTGTGCATATCTTACCGCAGTATCAGAGTCGGTAACGGCACTCTTGATTTTCTTTATTGTTTCGTCTCTTGTTTCAATAATGGAAACATATGACTTTGGATTGGGGTCTGATTTACTCATTTTTTTTGTAGGGTCAGTAAGGGAATAAATCTTCATACCAGTCTTGACAAAGAAAGGTTCGGGTACTGTGAAGGTGTCGCTGTAAACGCCGTTGAATCTTCCTGCAATATCACGTGCAAGCTCAACATGCTGTTTCTGGTCCGCACCTACAGGCACAAGGTCTGTCCCGTAAAGCAATATATCTGCCGCCATCAGCACGGGATATGTAAAAAGTCCCGCATTAACATTATCTGCATGCTTTTGAGATTTATCCTTAAATTGTGTCATCCTGGAAAGCTCGCCGAACATGGTATTACATCCAAGCACCCATGAAAGCTCAGCGTGAGCAGGTACATGGCTCTGCACAAACACGCAGCTTTTTTCAGGGTCTATTCCGCACGCAATATAAAGTGCAAGTGCTTCCTGTGTATGTTTTCTCAAATCAGCCGGCACCTGTCTTACAGTGATAGCATGAAGGTCAACCACACAGTAAAGACATTCATAGTCGTCCTGAAGTGTAACCCAGTTTTTTATTGCTCCAAGATAATTTCCAAGAGTTAGTACTCCGCTTGGCTGAACTCCCGAAAAAATTCTTTTTTTTGGTTCTTCTTTATTTTCCTGTACATTTACAATCTGTTCGCTCATTATTGAAATCCTCTCGATTAATAGTTTTTAAGTACATTTCCCATTATTTCAACACCCTTTACTATCTGCTGCTTTGTGGGCATTGAATAGTTCATACGGAAAGAATAGCACATCCTGTTAAGATCCGGCATAAAGGTTGATCCCGGAACAACCGCAATATCATTTGCAACAAAGTCTGCTATAAGCTTTTTCATATCTGTTCCGTCGGGCATTGTACACCACAGGAAAAGACCACCGTCAGGACGGGTAAACTTGACCTTGTCAGGAAAATTCTTTTCCATTTCGCTTATCATTGTCCTGCAGTTTTCTCTGTACAGGTCGCATATTCCCTTTATATGCTCATCAAGACCATAGGTATCAATAAACTTTGAGCAAAGCATCTGGAAAAACTGGTTTGTATGTACATCATTTGTCTGTTTAACAACTGCAACCTTACCTATTAATTCACTATGTCCGCAAAGGAAGCCTATTCTCATACCCGCACTTAGCACCTTTGAGAACGAGCCGCTGTAAACTACAATTCCCTCATCGTCCATGCTCTTGATTGTGGGTATATTTTCTCCCGAAAATCTAAGCTCACCATATGGATTGTCCTCCAAAATCGGCACCTGATACTTCTTTGCCAAATCAAGAACTGCCTTTCTCTTTTCAAGGGACATGGTAATTCCCGCAGGATTCTGGAATGTTGGTATAAGGTATATAAGCTTTACCCTTTTATCAGTTTTAAGTATTGCTTCAAGTTCATCCGGATTAATTCCGTCCTCACCCACATCAAGTCCTTTAAGCACTGCTCCGTGACTGCGAAAAGCATTGAGTGCACCAATAAAGCTGGGTGTTTCACACACAACTGTATCACCCTCATTACACAGCACCTTTGCCACAAGGTCTATACCCTGCTGTCCACCCGATGTGATAATTGTATCATCAAAATCACGACCAGTATTGAACTTTGAACGAAGTCTTTCTTCAACCTGCCGACGTAATGGCATATATCCCTCAGTAATACCGTACTGAAGTGATGCTGCCGGGCTTTCCTCAAAAATTTGATTTGCAAGCACCTGAAGTTTTTCTACAGGGAAAGACAGCGGAGAGGGATTTCCTGCCGCAAAGGATATTACATTAGGGTTTGTGAGGGACTTAAAAATCTCACGTATTGCTGATGGCTTTAAAGGCTCTACTTTATTAGAAAATTTGAATTCCATTTTTTTACATCTCCTGTTTACAGGCATACTGCCACTTATAATTATACCAATATAGTATATCACAAAGCAAGTATACAATCAATAGTTTTTTTGCAAAAAATGTAATATTAAAATCAGTTATGACATAGTTTTTATATTTTTGAATATTTGTGTATAAACGACTCACATTCCTCCAAAGGAAGTGCCTTGGAATAATACCATCCCTGAACGAAGTCGCAATCAGATGAAGATACGAGTGTGTTTTGTTCTTCTGTTTCTACACCCTCGCAGATAACCTTAATATTCAGGCTGTGTGCAAGTGCGATGATGCCTGAAAACAAATCCTTGCCCTTGTCTGTATCTGTTTTAAGCAAAATATCACGGTCAATCTTAACCACATCAATAGGATAATCACATAGATTCGCAAGGGAGGTATATCCGCTGCCCAAATCATCTAAGTAAACCCTGAAGCCGAGTTCCTTACATAGTCTTACATTCTTTGTCGCTGTTTCTCTGTCCTTTTCAATGGCATCCTCAGTAATTTCTATGGCTATTTTTGATTTATCAAAATTATATCCATTGCAAATCATCTTGAGTTTATCAATAAAGTTTTCTTCAGAAAGGGTTATTCTTGTAAAGTTACAAGACAGCGTGATATTATTTAATTTAGTATCTTTCCATTTTTCAAGCTGTCGGCAAGCACGCTCAAACATATAAAAGTCGTGCTTACTGATAAGTCCTGCCGTTTCCATGTTTTCAATATATTTTACCGGCCCGATAAGTCCTTTCTCACGATTATCCCATCTTGAAAGTGCTTCTGCCGAAGTAATTTTTTTAGTTTTATTATCAACAATAAATTGCAGATACATCTTAAATTCGTTATTTTCAAACCCCTTCAAGATACTCTCTGTAATTTTCTTTTCCTCTTGAATTATATTCATAGAGTGAGTATCACAAAATAAAATCTGCTTTTCAGTGCCGAAAATTCTGTTACAGTTCTTTCTGAGGTTAAAAAGAAGAATTTCACAATTCCTGTCAGAACTTCCAAGATGATAGACAGCAGAATGAAACACAAGTTTGTTGTTTTTCTCCTTCACCACCTCAAAACTATTGAGTTTATTCATAACCTCTTTTAGTCTTTTTTCTGCATCCTCATCGTTTGTGGATTGAAACGCAAAGGCAAAGCCGTTTTCGGTAATACGTGCCGATATTTCTCTATCACCGGTATTTTCCGAAAGAACGGATGCTGTGTATTTGAGCACGTCATCAAAAGAACTGTCTCCGTGATACGAGCGAAGGTAGCTGCTGTCCAAAATGATATATGCAATGTAATAAAGACTTCTTGAAATATCGCTTATTGTGTAACGGAAATGATATTTGAAAAACTGCAGATTTCCCATACCAGTTTCGCTGTCTGTCATTCTATCTGCCGTATATTCTCTTTTCATTCGCTTTATCCGAAGAAGCAATATGACTATAAACGCAACAAGCAACATTGAAAGAATGATAGCAGCTATCGTCCACATATAACTTGTTTTTGGTTTTTCAGACGCATACGATAAATATATACCATTTCTTTCATTGACAGTAATTTCATTTGCTGCTATTTTAATTTTTGCAATCATATCTTCATCTGCAAGGCTTGTAAAAACAAGTCCGCATTTTTTTGTTTTTCCCTCATTCTCATAGGAAAGCAGCTCAATATAGTCCTTCCCATAAGTATATCCATCTTCTGTAAATGTTACAATCTCTACCTGCAAATTTTCACCCATAGAATTTTTATCTGTCTTATCACCATTTATATATACAAAGTCTATGTTTGTGCTCTCAGAGATTTTTTTCAACATTTCCGGGATAATGCCTTTGTATTCATCGTCTTTATTGTCATAATACTCAAACGGATACCTGTCAGGACTTCCTGCGACATATACATAGTCGCAATATCCATCGGTCTTTTGAGTGGTTATTACCTCGGCATATGCAAAATTTATGCACAACGCAAGTAAAGCTGCAAAAACTGCAGTAAACTTTTTCATTTTTCGTATCACCTCGCCTCTGTTAAATATTCATTTTCTTTCGCTCAATTCGTCCCCAATCGAGCTTTTTCTTTTTGTAGCCTTTAAATGCTGTAAGGCGGACAAATGCCATAATAAATCTTAGCGTTGTAACCTCAAAAAAGCAAAGCATAATTGCTTTCAGGCAATCTTTCGGCTTTACTGTTAAGTCAATGGTCTGTATTCTTGAAAAGAAAGCTGTCAGTGTAAGTATAGAGTTATAGGATGCATAAATCAGCATAAAAAGCAGCATAAACGGCAAATTCAACAAATCAATGCAATACGCTGCAATCATTGTAAAAACTCCAAACACCTCAATAAACGGCGAAAGCAGTTCGTACAAAAGAAAATACATATATGATATAAAACCAACTGCTCCATACTTTGGATTTGCCATCATCTTTTTGTGTTTCCACATAGTCTGGAAAAGTCCAAGATGCCAGCGTTTTCTTTGCTTTTTAAGGTCACCTAACTTTTCGGGAACCTGTGTCCAGCAAACCGCATCGGTCGCATATTTAATTGAATAAGCAATTTTATTTGTAAGACAATATGAATGAAGCTTTACCACAAGCTCCATATCCTCACCCAT
>JAGBCG010000240.1 GCA_017938055.1 Clostridia bacterium | reverse complement strand
TCTGATATTTGATAATGATAGTGTAAAGCTTGCTTGTGACTGCTATATAGATAATTCGAGAACGTATGTTGCACTGGAGGATATTCCCAAAATAATAACATGCGGTACATATTACTATACAGCCAATAAAGCGGCGGTAATTTACCTGGGCGAAGAATGGAATGCCGAACGTGATGCGGAAAAGCAGGCACATTCAGCAATGGAATTTGCGGTATCTCCATTTTTTAAAATGTTCACATAGCTTTTAATTAGTAAAAATAAACACTTGACATAAAGAAAGGAGATTGAAAATGAAGAAAATTTTCAAGACACTCGTACTTTCTGTTTTATGCATGGCTGTTACATCCGTTGCGGCTTTTGCAGCTAAAAACATAACGGTCAACAGTGACGGAACTTTCCTTGCTTCTTATTCAAAGGCAACAGAGGGAGAGTATTATGCACTTGTCGTGGTTGAGGGTATATATACCAGAACAGAAACTCCCGCAATTTCTGAAGAAACTGTGTGCCACATAGATCAGGTGACTGCAGGGGAAGACGGGGCGTTATTCGATGAGTTTACACCTAATTCAAGTGAACCGGCAACAGTGTATGTTGGTGGCTCAGACCTTACTGATGGACCGGTTATTCTTGGTTATATAAACAGCGAAGGAATGTTTGTAGAGTATACGGTGAATGTTGAGGTAAAGGCTGATTCCGATGCTGAGGCAACCGTAAAGTTTACATCTGAAGAATTTGAAATTGAAGCAGTTTATAACGAAACAACAGCCAAGTACGAAGCTGACGTTCCTGAGGGAACATATACGCTGACAGTGGAAGTTCCAAAGCATTTGTCTTACACAATGAATGAATTTGAGGTTTCGGCTGATGTTGAAAAGTCTGTAACAGTCAAGGGCGGCGATGTTGACTCAAGCGGAACAATAGACGAAGTTGACCTTGGCAATATACTTACAGATTTTGCAAGTACAGAATCTGAGTATGACATTACCGGCGAAGGTACTGTTGATGAAGTTGATCTTGGTATAGTTCTTACAAACTTCAGTGCTAGCAGTATTGTTGAGTAATTTAGGAGGAATTTGATATGAAGAATCTTAAACTTTTTGTTGCAGCATTACTAGTGGTGGTGTTTGCGACAGTTTGCGTTTCAGCTGCTACTGTGACATATGATTTCAACAGAATGAACGAGACATCTGATTTCTATCTCGCTTCTTTCCACTATGACATGGAAAAGGAAGTTACAGATGCAACATATAGCAAAACACTTGTTGGTACGTTTACAACACGTTTTACGTTTAATTCTGATAAGTTGATTCTGATAAGTACTTTAACAGGCGAACCTGTCGAAGACTATGTAGAAGAAGTCCTTTCTCCCATCATGTTAGTGGAAACAGAAGTTGCTAATGCTTTTGGTTCTACCAAATATAAATACAATTTGGCTGACCCGAAAGACAACGGATGGACGGTTGATGAAGAAAACGGAAAGATTTCCGGATATATAACGGCATATACTCAGGACAATAAGTTTAACATAAATGACACAACCGTTTTGAATGTTGTATTTGCTCTCGCTGACGGTGTTACAATAGAGAATATCTATGAAGAAGACTTCGTTATTGACTCTGTATACATCAAAGATACCGGTAACGACGTGGCATACGGTTATCAATATACAAACGATAACTGCGATGAAACTCTTACCGTTGTAAACAATGTTGTTAACGAAAAGCCTGTAGAAGTAGACATTCCTGTTAAGGCGGGCGATGTAGTATACAAGGCAGGCACGGAAATTTCTCCCGTTGCTATAGAAGAAGACGGAGTTTATAAAGTGTTTGCAAATGCACAAACCTCAGGAACATATGTTGTTAACAGTGAATACACAGCACAGAAGGTTTACAATGTTGCTGCTGATGGTACAGTTACAGAAGGCATTGAAAATGGTATACTCGGTGATGATGAGGTTTCTGTGAGAATCAAGGATCCCAAAGGTATTAGATTCTTCGGTACGGTTGCAAATCTGGTAGCAGATACTGCAGACTTTGAAGAATATGGCTTCATCATGACAGCAGAATCTGCATACAACAACCTTGGCACAGACTATGTTCTTGACATGGCTCTTGTTAATGCGGGCAAGGCTAAGAAGGGTGTTGCTAAGGGAACGGTGGACGGTACAGAAGTTGATAAGTACTTTGAAAGAGGTGCCGAATCAACACTTATCGCAGGTGTACTGTATGGTATTCCAATGGATGCAGAAAGTGTTCAAACGGTTATCGCTTCCAGACCATACTACAAGATTGGTGAAACTTACGTATATGGTGAGGTTACAAGGGTTTCTATCTACACTGTAGCTAAAGCTATTTATAATGTAGAAGGCTTTGAAGCTGCTTGGGACTACGCAAAGCAAATTATTGAAATCGTTGATGGCGTGGCTGTACCTGAATCTGATAAAGAAATCTTTATTGACGCAAGCCCACTCTACAAGTAATCCAAGATAATTCTCAAGTGAAGCGTGAGCCGAAAGGCTCACGCTTCTTTGCCTTATTTTTTATAAAAAAGAAATCAATGTTAAAAAAATGATAAAGTTTAAAATAAATTAATCAATTATATGATAAATTGTCGATATTGTGTATTTACAATTAACAAAAAAAGTGGTATGATATATGAGTATCAGTATGTTACAATAATATCAGGAGGAATATAAAATGTCCAGAAGAAAGTTATCCATGGATGGTAACACCGCTGCGGCACACGTTTCGTATGCTTTTACAGAAGTGTCCGCCATCTACCCAATCACACCTTCAAGCCCCATGGCTGAAGTTACTGACACATGGTCCGCTACAGATAAGAACATCTTTGGCGAGCCTGCAAGAAACATCTTTGGCGAAAAAGTAAAGATGGTTGAAATGGAATCCGAAGCAGGTGCAGCAGGTGCAGTTCACGGCTCACTGGCTTCCGGTGCACTCACCACAACTTATACAGCATCTCAGGGTCTTCTTCTTATGATCCCTAACATGTATAAGATTGCCGGTGAATTGCTTCCCAGCGTAATTCATGTATCCGCAAGATGTGTTGCTTCTCATGCACTTAACATCTTCGGTGATCACTCCGACGTATATGCTTGCCGTCAGACAGGTTATGCTATGATGGCAGAATCAAATGCTCAGGAAATCATGGACCTTGGTGCTGTTGCTCACCTTGCTACAATCAAGGGCAGAGTTCCCGTACTTAACTTCTTTGACGGTTTCAGAACATCTCACGAAATTCAGAAGATTGAGGTTTGGGAAACAGAAGACCTCAAGGAAATGGTTGATATGGATGCTATTCAGGCATTCAGAAATCGTGCTCTTAACCCTGAAAGCCCTGTTCTCAGAGGTTCTGCTCAGAACGGTGATATCTTCTTCCAGAACAGAGAAGCTTGTAATAAGTATTACAACGAATTCCCTGCAATCGTTGAAGAATACATGGGCAAGGTTAATGCAAAGCTCGGTACAGACTATAAGCTCTTTAACTACTACGGTGCTGCTGATGCTGACAGAATCATCATTGCTATGGGCTCTGTTTGCGATACCATCGAGGAAGTTATCGACTATATGAACGCTAACGGCGAAAAGGTTGGTCTTGTTAAGGTTAGACTTTACAGACCTTTCTGTGCTGATAAGCTCATCGAAGCTATCCCCGCTACAGTTAAGAAGATTGCAGTTCTTGACAGAACAAAGGAACCCGGATCTCTTGGCGAGCCTCTTTATCTTGACGTTGTTACAGCTCTTGCAACAAACGGCAAGGCTGACATCAAGGTTGTTGGCGGTAGATACGGTCTTGGTTCTAAGGACGTTGCTCCTGCATCCATTTTCGCTTGCTACGAAAACCTTGGTGCAGCACAGCCTAAGAACAGCTTCACTCTTTCCATCGTTGATGACGTTACAAACCTTTCTCTCGAAGAAAAGGATGCTCCCGATACAGCAGCTGCAGGTACAATTTCCTGTAAGTTCTGGGGTCTTGGCGGCGACGGTACAGTCGGTGCTAACAAGAACTCCATCAAGATTATCGGTGACTATACAGAAAAGTACATCCAGGCTTACTTCCAGTATGACTCCAAGAAGACCGGCGGTGTAACTATTTCTCACCTCAGATTTGGTGATAAGCCCATTAAGTCTACATATTATATTACAAAGGCAGACTTTGTTGCTTGTCACAATCCTTCATACTTGCTCAAGGGCTACAAGATTGTTAACGATGTTAAGCCCGGCGGTAAGTTCCTTCTCAACTGCCAGTGGAAGCCCGAAGAACTCGATGCTATCCTCCCCGGTGCAGTAAAGAGCTACATTGCTAACAACAATGTTGAATTTTATATCGTTAACGCTATTGATAAGGCTGCAGAAATCGGTATGGGCAAGAGAACAAACACAATTCTCCAGTCCGCATTCTTTGCACTTGCTAACATTATGCCTATCGAAGAAGCTGTAGAGCACATGAAGTACATGGCTAAGAAGTCCTACCTCAAGAAGGGCGAAGCTGTTGTTGAAATGAACTACAAGGCAATCGACGCAGGTGTTGACGCAATCGTTAAGATTGAAGTTCCGGAAAGCTGGAAGACAGCCGATGCGACAGCAGCTAAGGTTACTGTTGAAAATAAGAGAGAAGCTCTCAAGAACTTCGTTGAAGATATCGTTCTTCCCGTTAACCTTATGGACGGTGACAGTCTGCCTGTATCCAAGTTCATGGATTACGTAGACGGTACATTCCCTCAGGGCTCTACCGCTTACGAAAAGAGAGGCGTAGCAGTTATGGTTCCCGAATGGATTCCCGAAAACTGCGTACAGTGTAACAACTGTTCATTCGTATGTCCTCACGCAACTCTCAGACCCTTCGTTATGACAGCAGAAGAAGCTGCAGCAGCACCCGGTGCTACAAAGTTTACTGCTAAGATGATTGGTAAGGGCTGCGAAAGCTATAAGTACACAATCGCTATTTCTCCTCTTGACTGTATGGGCTGCGGCGTCTGCGTAGACGTATGTCCCACAAAGCCTGAAAAGAGAGCTCTTAAGATGGTTCCTCAGGCTACACAGGCTTCTCAGCAGGAAGTATTCGATTATGCAGTTGCTAACGTTGGTAAAAAGGAAACTCCTTTTGCAGATACATCTGTTAAGGGCAGCCAGTTCAACCAGCCTCTGCTCGAGTTCTCGGTTCTTGTGCAGGTTGTGCAGAAACATCTTACGCAAGACTCGTTACTCAGCTCTTCGGTGAAAGAATGTACATCTCCAACGCAACAGGTTGTTCTTCTATCTGGGGCGGCTCTGCACCTGCAACTCCTTACACAGTAAATAAGGATAGCCTGCGTGGTCCTGCTTGGGGTAACTCCTTGTTTGAAGACAATGCTGAGCATGGTCTTGGTATCTACACGGGTCAGAAGGCAATCAGAGAAAAGCTTATTAATAAGGTAGCTGAAATGGCTGAGTCCGATAAGGCTTCCGATTCCTTCAAGGCAGCAGCTAAGGCATACCTCGATACACTTAACGACGGCAAGGCAAATGACGAAGCCACAAAGGCTCTCGTTGTTGAGCTTGAAGCAGCTGCAAAGGCAGGTTGCCCTGTAGCTCCTGTAGTTCTTGCTGAAAAGCAGTACCTGTCCAAGAAGTCTGTATGGATCTTCGGTGGTGATGGTTGGGCATATGATATCGGCTTTGGTGGTCTTGACCACGTTCTTGCTTCCGGTGAAGACGTAAACGTATGGTATTCGATACTGAAGTTTACTCCAACACAGGCGGACAGGCTTCTAAGGCTTCCAATCTCGGTCAGGTTGCACAGTTTGCTGCTGCAGGTAAGGCAATCGGCAAGAAGGATCTTGCACAAATTGCTATGTCCTATGGTTACGTATATGTTGCACAGATCGCTATGGGTGCTGATATGAACCAGACACTCAAGGCAATCACAGAAGCAGAAAGCTATCCCGGACCTTCCATCGTAATTTGCTACGCTCCTTGTGAAATGCACGGCGTTAAGGGCGGTATGGCTAACTGCCAGGCAGAAATGAAGAAGGCTGTAGAAGCTGGTTACTGGCAGATGTTCAGATACAATCCTGCTCTCAAGGCAGAAGGCAAGAACCCCTTCACACTTGACAGCAAGGAGCCTACAGCTTCCTATATCGACTTTATCAAGAGCGAAACACGTTACAGCCGTCTTGCTCAGTCCTTCCCTGAAAGAGCAGAAGAGCTCTTCGCTAAGGCTGAAGAAAAGGCTAAGGAAAAGTACGCTCGTCTTGTTAAGCTTGGCGAACTCTACAACTAAGCGGGGACGCCCCGCGGCGATATTCGCAGGAAGTATATGAGGTAACTGAGTTTCGGTTCCCGTAAATGTCGTCACCGCCATCAAGTGACGGCGGCGACTACTGAATGTTCATTCTCTGCGTATATTTAAACAAGCATAAATTCTCTGTCCGTGGGTCAAACAACGACCCACGGACTTGCTTTTACTTTGCTGAAAAGAGAAAGTAACAAAAATATGAGATTTTTTCATCAAAGGTTTGACAAATTAAACAGTATGTGCTATAATTCAGTTGTTAGTATAACACGGAGGTAATAGATATGAAAAAAATATTTACATTAGCTCTCGCAGCTCTTTTGGTTATGGCACTTGCGGTGGCAGTGAACGCAGAAGATACTGAAAACTGGATAGCGGGTAACGGCTATAATGTAGTTAACAGTGAAAGAAAAATTGTTGAGGAAAACTCGCCCGTTACTGCTATAGAAAAGTCGGCAACTGAAGTTGAGGTTACTCATGGCGGTTATTATCAGGATGGCTTAAACTGGGGCGGCGTTGCTTCAAAGTCTGCGTATAATCTTGACGGACTTAAAGTCAAAGTGACATTTACAAAGGTTCCGCAGGTTGATGAATCAACTGACTGCTGGATATATATAGGTGTACTTTCAAAGCCTCAGATGTTCCAGGTTTCTGATATTACCGGCAACCCCGGATATGTTAATCTTATAAGATTTGCCAATAAATACCTTCAGGTTTATGATGGAATTTACAACTTCAGCAGCATGGAAATTTTATCTGGCGAAAATGAAATGTTCGCAATAAAATCAGGTGATGAGATTACGGTTGAATTTGTTAAGAATTCATCAGATGCTTATTTTGTTAAATATACAATCGGCGAGAACACTGTGACAACAACAAAAGAAATTGACCTTGATGCTGCTCTTAAGGGTAAAGGACATGTTGTTGTTTCCGCTTCAAGAATTGAATGTGAAAAGGATGCTTTTGCATATACTGTTGAAGTGATTCCTGCGGCAGAAAAGGTTGAAGAAGAACAACAAGAGCAGAAATCGGAAGAAGCAACAGAACAAACAAAGTATGTAGCACAGGCAGGAAGCTGGATAGCAGGTAATGGTTATAATATAGTTGATGACCAGGGTCAAGTTGTTGAGGAAAATTCAGCTGTTTCTATCATTGAAAAGTCAGCAACTGAAGTTGAAGTAACACATGGAGGTTATTATCAGAATGGTGTAAACTGGGGCGGTGTTGCTTCAAACTATGCCTATGATCTTGAAAACCTTACAATAAAAGTAACATACACAAAGGTTCCTGCAGTTGAAGATGATACTGACTGTTGGATGTATATAGGTGCTCTTTCTAAACCTCAGATGTTCCAGGTTGGCGACATTGGAGGAAATCCCGGTTATATAAACCTTATAAGATTTGCACATAAAATGCTTGAGGTTTTTGATGTATCCGAGTGGAGCAATGTTGGAGTAATCAGAGTTGTCCCTGAATTGTTTGAAATAAAGACGGGTGATGTTCTTACAGTCCAGTTCGTCAAGGATACTGATGGACTTTACAGAATCAAGTACACAAAGGGCGATCTTATATATACTACAGATGTAAAATTTGATTTGGACAAACATCTGGGCGGCAAGGGATATGTTGTTGTATCTGCTTCAAGGATTGCCAGTGAAAAGGATGCATTTGCTTATACAGTAGAGATTAATCCTGCTCCTGAAGCTCCTGAAGTTTCAGTCTTTCTTGACGGTAATAAAATAAAGTTTGAAGAACAGAGTCCTGTAATTGTTGAAGAGAGAACTCTTGTTCCTCTGCGTGCTATTTTTGAAGCACTTGATGCAGAAGTACAGTGGGATGACACAACAAAGACAGTAACCGCTACAAGAGGCGAAGATACAATCAAGCTTACTATTGGCGACACAAAGCTTTACAAGAATGGTCAGCCCATATACGAGCTTGACGTTCCCGCACAGATTATGGGTGATGGCTTTACAATGGTTCCCGCTCGTGCAATTTCCGAATCCTTTGGTTGCACTGTTGATTGGATTGGAGAACTCAGAGCAGTAGTTATTACAACAAACTGATTTTGACTTGTATTTGCTTTTTGCCGGGGCATAGTCCTCGGCAATTTTTTAATCGGTAATGAATATTGGTAAATAAGGAGGACATGATATATATGAAAATATTGGGCTTTCAAAAAATGACTCTGTTGGATTATCCAGGGAAGGTTGCTTGTACAATTTTTACGGGTGGCTGTAATTTTCGATGTCCTTTTTGCCATAATGCACTGCTTGTAACAAATACAAAGGATGTTCAAGAATATACAACTGAGGAAATACTGTCATTTTTAGAAAAAAGACAGGGTGTTCTTGACGGAGTTTGTATAACAGGCGGCGAGCCGCTTATGAATAAGGAAATTTTTGATTTTGCAAGGCAAATTAAGGCCCTTGGCTTTTGTATAAAGCTTGACACTAACGGAAGCTTTCCCGACCGTCTTGAAAAGATGATTGACGAAAAACTTTGCGATTATGTGGCAATGGATATTAAGAATTGTAAGGAAAAATACCCTCTTACTGCAGGATTTGATAAGCTGAAAATAGAGGATATTGATAAAAGTGTACAAATTTTGCTGAAAAATGAGGTTGAGTACGAATTCAGAACAACTGTGGTAAAAGAGCTTCATACCATACAGGATATTGAGGAAATTGCAAAGTGGATTGACGGTGCACCGCGGTATTTCCTACAAAACTTTGAGAATAGCGGTAATTTGATTGCTGAGGGTTATAGTGCACATAGTCCTCAGATGCTGAAAATTATGAAAAATGCCGTTTCGTCAATTTTACCAAAAGTTGAAATTCGAGGGGTATAAACACAATATATTGTTATTTGCCTCTTGACAAAACACAAAATATGCGATATAATGTATTCACTCACCAAGGAAATAATAATATTTAGGAGAATGAAATATGTATAACGTAGTAAAAAGAGACGGCAAACGGGTGCCCTTTGATTTGTCAAAGATAAGCACAGCTATTACCCAGGCATTTGAAGCATGCCAAAAGCAGTTCAACCCAGATATGATTGATTTTCTTGCTCTCAAGGTAACGGCTGAATTTGAGCCTAAAATTGAGGACGACAGAATTTCCGTTGAGCATATCCAGGACTGCGTTGAATCAGTTCTCATAAAAGCCGGTTATGACGATGTAGCAAAAGCGTATATTATCTACAGACGTCAGAGAGAAAAGATACGTAACCTTAATGCAACAATGCTTGACTATAAGGAAATCGTAAATAACTACATTAATGTTAATGACTGGCGTGTAAAGGAAAACTCCACAGTAACTTATTCGGTAGGCGGGCTTATCCTTTCAAACTCAGGTGCTATTACGGCAAACTACTGGTTAAGTGAAATTTATGACGATGAAATAGGCTCTGCACACAGAAATGCAGACCTGCACATTCACGACCTTTCAATGCTCACAGGCTACTGTGCAGGTTGGTCACTTAAGCAGCTCATTCAGGAGGGACTTGGCGGTGTTCCCGGAAAGATTACTTCCGCACCTGCTTCGCACCTTTCTACGCTCTGTAATCAGATGGTAAACTTCCTTGGTATCATGCAGAACGAATGGGCGGGAGCTCAGGCATTCAGCTCATTTGACACATACCTTGCTCCTTTTGTAAAGATAGATAATCTTTCATATAAGGAAGTTAAACAGTGTATCCAGTCCTTTGTTTATGGTG
The DNA here is from genome assembly GCA_017938055.1 of Clostridia bacterium. Lineage (GTDB taxonomy): Bacteria > Bacillota > Clostridia > Oscillospirales > CAG-382 > UMGS1387. Next base: position 6,383 of record JAGBCG010000240.1, on the reverse strand, counting down.
TAAATACGCCTTCAAGATGGGGTACACAGGCTCCTTTCTCAAATATTACACTTGACTGGGTAGTACCTAATGACCTTGCAGAGCTTAATTGTATAATTGGCGGCAAGGAAGTGGACTTCAAGTACAAGGATTGTAAAAAGGAAATGGATATGGTAAACAAGGCGTTTATCGAAATTATGATTGAGGGCGATGCCAACGGCAGAGGCTTCCAGTATCCCATTCCTACCTATTCAATCACACGTGACTTTGACTGGTCAGAAACAGAAAACAACAAGCTTCTGTTTGAAATGACTGCAAAGTATGGTACACCCTACTTCTCAAACTATATCAATAGTGATATGGAACCAAGCGATGTACGCAGTATGTGCTGCCGACTCAGACTTGACCTGCGTGAGCTTCGTAAAAAGTCAGGCGGCTTCTTTGGAAGCGGCGAAAGCACAGGCTCTGTTGGTGTTGTTACAATAAACATGCCAAGAATTGCTTATCTTGCAAAGGATGAGAAAGAGTTTTATGCACGTCTTGACAGACTTATGGATATTGCAGCCCGTTCACTCAAGGTGAAGAGAACTGTTATTACAAAGCTTCTTGATTCGGGACTTTATCCATATACGAAGAGATATCTTGGTACATTTAATAATCACTTCTCAACAATCGGTCTTGTGGGCATGAATGAAGTTGGTCTTAATGCCAACTGGCTCAAGGCAGACCTTACAAATGAAAAGACGCAGAAGTTTACACAGGATGTTCTCAATCATATGAGAGAAAGACTTTCCGATTATCAGGAAAAGTACGGTGACCTTTATAATCTTGAGGCAACTCCTGCAGAATCTACTTCCTACAGACTTGCAAAGCACGATAAAAAGCATTATCCCGACATTATAACCGCCGCAAAGAGCGAGGACGATGCACCTTACTATACAAACTCCTCACATCTTCCTGTTGGCTATACAGAGGATATTTTCTCTGCTCTTGATGTACAGGATGATTTGCAGACACTTTACACATCAGGTACTGTATTCCATGCATTCCTTGGTGAAAAGCTTCCTGACTGGAAGAGTGCGGCTACTCTCGTAAAGAAAATTGCTGAAAACTATAAGCTTCCTTACTATACACTTTCTCCCACATATTCTATCTGCAGAAACCACGGATATCTTGAGGGCGAACAGTTTACTTGTCCTCACTGTGGTGAAAAAACAGAGGTTTACAGCCGTATCACAGGCTACTACAGACCTGTTCAGAACTGGAACGATGGTAAGAGTCAGGAATATAAGGATAGAAAGGTTTATAACATCGAAACTTCCGTTCTTAAGAAGGACGGCACTGTAAGCGAAGCTATCGCAGAAGCTGCTGCAGAAGCGGTTATTGGTGCTGACGCTTATACCGATGGCGTATACCTCTTCACAACTGCAACTTGTCCCAACTGTAAGATTGCTTGCTCGATTCTTGATAAAGCGGGAGTAGGCTATGAAAAGCTTCTTGCAAATGAGCACGCAGATTTGACAGCAAGCTTTGGAATAAAGCAGGCTCCTACACTCGTTGTGGTTAAGGACGGAAAAGTAGAAAAATACACAGGTGTGTCTGACATTAAAAAGCTGCTTAACGCATAACTTACGTTATCTTTTGCAAAAAAAGATAAAGCTTTCGTAGTTCACGGATACAGAATTTATAACAAAAATCGGGGTTGTTCACAGCAACCCCGAAATCTCACAAATGGATAGTGATAAAAATGTATGATATTATTGTAATTGGTGCAGGTCCTGCTGGACTTACTGCGGCGGTATATGCAAAAAGAGCAGGGAAGACTGTACTTGTAATTGAAAAAGGAACTTTTGGCGGTCAGATAACCTATTCGCCGAGAGTGGAGAATATCCCCGGTTTTATCAGCCTTACAGGCAACGAATTTGCTGAAAAGCTTGTTGAACAGGCACTTAATCTTGGTGCAGAAATAGAGTGCTGTGAAGTGCTTGGCATAAAGGATGGAGAAACAAAGACTGTCCATACAGACGGTGGAGATTTTGAGAGCAAAACTGTTATTATTGCAACAGGTGCAAAGCACAGAATGTTGGGTGTTGATGGTGAAGAAAAATTCGTCGGAGAGGGAATTTCCTTTTGTGCCGTTTGTGATGGTGCTTTTTATGAAGGAAAGGACGTTGCTGTAATTGGCGGAGGAAACAGTGCACTTCAAGAGGCGATTCTGCTGAGTGAAACGAGCAGAAAAGTTTATCTTGTTCAGAATCTGGACTTTATCACAGGTGAAAAAACGCTTTACGATAAGCTTTGCGAAAAGAGTAATGTTCAAATAATTCTTGGTGCAACGGTAGACAGCTTTATGGGTGACGAAACATTGCAGGGAATAGTTATTAATACTGCTAAGGGTAAGAATCAACTAAAAGTAGACGGCGTATTCGTGGCTATAGGTCTTGTTCCTCAGAATGAGCCTTTTGGCAATGTTATCAGTCTTGACGAAAGAGGCTATGCGGCTTCAGGTGAGGATTGTATAACAAACACTGACGGTGTGTTTGTTGCAGGCGACTGCAGACAGAAAAGAATCCGTCAGGTTGCAACTGCTGCATCTGATGGTGCTGTTGCGGCTCTTGCTGCTTGTGCTTATTTAGATAGATAATAAAACAAAAAAGACGGCATCAATCCGTCTGAACTTATAGCAAAACCTAATTGTTACAAAATTCTTTGCGTTGCTTTCTTATAAGAAAGCAACCGAGGTTCTCAGGGCGAGAAGCCCTGAGTCGCTGTCCGCAGACAGCGAAAATCTTTGTGCTTAATAAAAGCGCAGGAAAGGTGAATTTTTTGTCCTGAAAAGGACGAAAAAGGGGAAAACCCTCGCCGGGGGTTTTCCTTAAATATGAGATAAAACATACTTTTTCGACAGACTGAGACGGCATCAAGCCGTCTTTTTGATTCGTCAAAGATTTACTTTGAACATTTCTTGCAAGTACCTGTGTAAAAAATTTCCTTTGTAAGTGCCGTAAATCCTTGTGGCAGGGTGTCACAGGGAACGTCTACATCAAAGTCATAAACCTTTTTGCAGCCATTGCACAAAAAATGACCGTGATGATCTGTACAGGCATCAAAGCGTGCCTGTTGCTCCTCGATTGTGAGCATTTTGATTACGCCTGCCTGACTTAATAGCTTTACTGTGTTGTAAACGGTAGTCTTTGACAAGGTGGGTGCTTTTGGTGAAAGCTCCTTGTAGATTTCATCTACTGTGGGATGTGTCCGGTGACTTAGCAGATACTCATATATCATTACTCTTGTCAGTGATGGACGTATTCCTTTTTCCATCAACATTTCTGCTGAGGTCATGTGTATCACACTCCTTTTTATAATGTATTCATTACAAACTTATTATAACAACAAATACGTAATTTGTCAATAGCGTTTATTAAACTTTCACAAAAAAGTCAATAGTTGTTGTGATTAAGAGGATATTCCGTTTAAAACCTCTTATCACATATTGTAGGTGAAAATTTATAAAAGTATTGACTTTCCGATAGCTCAATGATATAATTTGTGTGAATTTATTGTTTGAAAGGGTGTTTAAAAATGAAGAGAATACTTTTTGAAGGCGATTCAATAACTGACTGCGACAGAAGCAGAGACCATGACGGATATATAGGCTACGGATACCCTAATTTTGTAATGGGAAGGCTGGGAACAGATTATCCGGGTGAATACGAGTTCATAAACAGAGGCATTGGCGGAAGTAAAATAGTTGATGTTTATTCAAGAGTTAAGGAAAGCATTAAAGACTTAAAGCCTGATTATATGAGTATCCATATAGGTGTCAATGATGTATGGCATGAAATACAATGGAAAAGTGGCATTGCAGCAGATAAGTTCGAAGAAATTTACGATAAGCTTCTCACAGAAATCAGACAAGCACTTCCCGACACTAAAATAATGCTTTTGGGTGCATATGTTACAAAGTCTTTCGCATCAGAAGATGCTTGGGACACCTTTAGCAGTGAGGTGGCAAAAAGAGCTGATATTGCAAAGAAGCTTGCACAAAAGCATGGCGTAAAATTTGTTCCGCTTCAGGAACGCTTCGATGAGGGAATAGCAAAACAGCCCGAACCTTATTGGACAAGAGAGGGCGTTCATCCTACACCCATGGGACATGAGCTTATAGCGAGAGAATGGTTAAAGGCTTTCGAAGAAATTAAGTAAATACATAGTAAAAGAGGTTGTAGCAAAATGATTTGTTACAACCTCTAACATATGTAAAACGCACAATTATTCGTAGGGGACGATGCACCCCAAGAGTACTTCCTCGCTTCGCTCACCGCGCCCACATCGTCCCGTTTTTTTGTGCAATTTGCGAATTTTGCTATAGTGCCTTATTCTTTGATTTTGAAAGCGTAAGATAAAATATTTTTATTCTGCTTTGCACAGCTCATTGGCAAGAGCCTCAAGAGCAGTTTTGCTTTCATCGTTGAGAGAAGACAGTATTCTTACGTTGTTTTGGCAGAAAGTGATATTCTTGCAATCTCCAAGGATGTCACCCATCAGCTTTGCAGCAACGGGAGCCCAGCTGCCGTTTTCTATAAAGGCAACGGTCCTGTTTTTAAAACCACGCTCCTTAAGATGATTTAGAAATTCTTTCATGAAAGGGAATATATCACTGTTATAGGTGGTGGTTGCAAGCACTAATTTGCTGTATCTGAAAGCTTCGCTTACTGCAAGAGTCAAGTCGCTTCTTGCAAGGTCGTAATCAACCACATTTTTACAGCCGTTATTTATAAGCATTTGTTTCAACATCATAACAGCTTTTTTGGTGTTTCCGTAAACAGATGTGTATGCCAGTACAATGCCATCTTCTTCGGGAGAATAGCTTGACCATGTATTATAAAGCTGTAAATAGTGCGAAAGATTGTCTTTAAGTACCGGTCCATGTAAGGGGCAAATCATACAGATGTCAAGAGATGTGGCTTTTTTTAGAAGTGCCTGAACCTGAGCACCATATTTGCCTACAATGCCTATGTAATAACGCCTTGCCTCGTCTTCCCAGTTGTCTTGTGAATCGGAAAAGCCGAATTTGCCAAAACCGTCTGCACTGAACAGTACCTTTTCAAAGCTGTCATATGAAACAATAACCTCCGGCCAGTGTACCATAGGAGCTGTTAAGAATGTAAGTGTATGCTGTCCAAGACAAAGAGTGCTGTTTTCTGCTACTACGATTTGTTTATCGGAAAAATCGTAGTCAAAAAACTGTTTCATCATTGTAAAAGCTTTTGACGAAGCGACGATTTTTGAATCGGGATAAGCTTTTAAAAAGTCCATGATACTTGCCGAGTGGTCAGGCTCCATGTGATGAACCACAAGGTAATCAGGAGCTTTTTCTCCTAAAACTGAACTTATATTCTTAAGCCACTCTGATGTAAATTTTATGTCAACGGTATCCATTATTGCAATTTTTTCATCGAGAATAACGTATGAATTGTAAGAAATTCCATTTGGAACGGGATACTGACCTTCAAACAAGTCTATTATGTTATCATTTACCCCAACATATTTTATGCTAGTTGTTATTTCCATGTTTTTTCACTCCTTGCCAGATGCACATTCTTTACACTTTTTCTAAGTGCTAATTCATTATATAATTTATATATCAAAAAGTCAAGCAGCTTAAAAAACATAAGCTGCTTTACTACTTGTTTGTTTATTGCGGATTATTCCTTTTCGAATGAATCCTTGTCAAGTCCGCAAACAGGGCATACCCAATCTTCCGGAACATCTTCCCAGGCTGTTCCGGCAGCTACACCGTTGTCGGGATCGCCAATTTCAGGATCATAAACATATCCGCATGGACATACATACTTGTTCATAGTAAAAACCTCCTAATTAAATATTTTCAAATTAAAGTACAAGTGAGGGTGCAGTGTAAACTCTTGCCGCATATTCGCTGTCAAGACTGTACAACCCCTTTGAGTCGTTGCCAAAAAGCTCCATTTTTTTAATCATATCGTCAGCGTTCTTTTCTTCTTCAAGCTGTTCTTTTACAAACCAGTCAAGAAACTGCATTGTTCTGAAGTCCTTGGCTGTGTACGCTGCATCATAGATGGTATGTATAAGACTTGTAACATACTGCTCGTGTTCAAGCCCAAACTTTAATGGATCCATAAGTGCCTTTAACTGCTTGTCGGGAGCAGATATAGTGCCAAGAGTTACTTTTTCTCCGTTGAGCTGAAGGTACTTCAGCATGAGCATTGCGTGGTCTCTTTCCTCTTGTGCCTGTACCATATACCAGTTTGCAAAGCCGTCAAGACCCTCTTTTTCGTAGTATACCGAAAAGTCAAGATACAGATACGCAGAATACAATTCCTTGTTGATTTGCTCGTTGATTAATTGTGAAACTTTTGAATCTA
>JAGBCG010000239.1 GCA_017938055.1 Clostridia bacterium | reverse complement strand
ATAAAAGAGCTTGAACAAAATATGATGTACGGCAATTTTTCGCTGATTCTCTTTAAAAGTGCCGGTATTTGTTTTTTATGCTCTGTTGCAAGTGAAATGTGCCGTGACTGCGGTGAGGGAACTTTAGCTTCAAAAATAGAGCTGGCAGGCAAGTGCACTCTCATTACCTTTAGTCTGCCACTTATAAAAACGGTGTTTGAATATGCAAAGACGTTTATTTCTTAATCTTTTATCGGTTCTTCTTTTAGCTGTTATTCTGTGTTTGAGCTGCAATGCACAAAACACAAATGCTCTTGAAGATGCTGTTAACCAAGCAAAAAAGCTTACCGAATATTTAAGTATAACAAAGCTTTTTGAGCACTTAACCTTTGGTATAACAAACTGCTTTAAATCTCTTATATCCGGTTTTGGAATCAGCATTGCAGTGCTTTTGGTTTCAGGTGTCTTTTCAGCCTTTCATGACAGCTTTGCTTCCTACAGCTCTTTTTTTGACATTATTTCCTCCCTCATGATTATTGCCTGCAGTTTTTCTGTGTTAATCTCTTGCTTTGACACTGTTGAAAAATGCATTGAGTCGGTTTGCTCTTACATGACAGCCTTTGTTCCGATAAGTGCTGCACTTCTTGCTTCAAGTGCAAACACTGCCGTTTCTGCCTCAGGTGCTGTTATCAATTCCTTTTTCATCAGCACTGTCGAGCTTATATGTGCTTTTCTAATTTTGCCCTCTGTAAAAGCCATGTGCAGTATTCATGCTGTAAATACAATATGCAAGAACACCAATCTTTCAGGTATATCTTCCCTTTTCAAAAGCACTTGTCTTTGGATAATTGGTCTTGCCTTTACAATTTTCTGCGGTATTCTATCGTTACAAACTCTTTTGGCATCGAGTGCTGACAATCTTGCCATCAAGGGAATAAAGTACAGTGCCGCAAGGCTTATTCCGATTGCAGGTGGCATGATAAGCGAAAGCATGAAAACGGTAATTGCAAGCATGAGCTACATAAAATCTGTGACGGGCATTGGTGCAATTATATACATTATCTACACGGTTATAATTCCTGTATGTGCAATAATAGGTACAAAGCTATACTTTTTTTGCCTGTCAGCACTTGCAAAAGCCACTCATCAAGACAAGAATGCACAGTTTTTTGATTCGTTACAAGGCTGCATAAACATTCTTGCCTCGCTACTGTTAGGCACATGCGTTGCATTCATTATTATGCTTGGACTGTTTATAAAAGTTACGGTTTCACTGTAGGAAAGGATAAATATGACGGCATTTTTCAATTCGTACATCACTTCAATTTTATCTGTTGGTGTTTGTGCTTTCATTTGTGAATGGATTTGCATTTCTCACTCGAAGTCAGAGGGACTCAAAAAAGCTCTTAGCTTTATTGCAAGTCTTTGCATTTTCATATCCGTTATTTTTCCATTCTTTTCGCAAATAAAAAACAGTCTTGAAAGCTTTTCCCTGTCCTCATACAACAACACCCAAAGCAAAGACGTGTATGACAAATCAGAGTTTTACTCACTTACAGCAAAAGAGGCAGAAAAAAACACCGAGCTTATGATTTACAACGAATTTGGAATAAATCCTGTCAGCGTCAGCATAGAATTATGTGAAAGCGACAACATCCTTTCGGTTTCTTCAATCACAGTCACACTTAAAAGTGAGCATCATGACTTCAAACAGCAAATATATCAGTTTCTTACGGAAAACGGATTTGACAATCCCATTATAAAAACAGAGGATTAAAAACATGAAACTTATCAAAGCTATTACATCTGGCAAAAAGGCGTTTATACTCATTCTTGCAATTATAGGTATTTTACTTATCGGTGTCTCATATATATTTTCTGAAAAAAACACCGACGACACACTAACGGACCAGGCGGGTGATGAGCTTGCGGTGTACGGAAAAATGCTTGAAGATAAGCTTTGCCGCACTCTGTCAAGTCTTACTGGTGAAAACACCATTGAGGTAATGATTACCTTTTCGGGAACATTTGAAACGGTATATGCCGGAAACATCAAAACCGACGGCATTAGTAACAGCACCTATTCAAGTGAAAAAACTCTTGCTTCCTTTACAAGCACCGGCTCTCAGAATCCTATTATAGTAAAAAGGAATTGTCCAAAAATCAACGGTGTTATGATTGTTTGTCTTAAAAGCCTTGAAGCTGAAGAATATTCGGCAATAAAAAAAGCCGCTTGTACGGCTTTAAACATATCAGAATCCAAAATTTACATTATCGGAGGAGAAACAAGTTATGGTTAAATTCATTAAAACAACCAAAATCTTTAAAGCTGTAAAAAAACACAAAAAACCTCTTATTATTTTAGCATGTGCTGCAACGGTTGCAACGGTTATTTACACGGATGTTTTCAATCTTGGCACACAAACACCTGTATCCGACTATCTGTACACCTCTGACAGTGCCGGTCAGAACACAAAAATTCTTGGAGAGGCAACTCTGGTTGATGCTGACGGAACAGACCTTGTGCAAGATGACAGCTTTTTTGTAAATGCAATTCTCAACAAGGAAAAATCCCGTGACGAAGCTCTTGAAACTCTTCAAGTTGTTGTTGACAGTGCCGAAACCTTACCTGACGTAAAGGACAAGGCACTTACTGAAATTATGCAGATTGCTTCTGACATCGAAACAGAAACCACCATTGAAGAAATGATAAAGGCTAAGGGCTTTGAGGACTGCATTGCAATAATCAGCGGTCAAAACATAAATGTAATTGTCAAATCCGACGGTCTTATTACGAGTGACATTGCACAAATTACCGACATTGTCAAAAACGAAACGGGTTTTTCAGCAGAAAATATCCGCATTGTTGACAAAGCATAAACATCTTCGAGCTGTCGAAAAAACGATTGAAAAATCGCCTTTACTTCAGCTCTTTTTTTATTTCAAAGCTCAGCTTATAATCATTAATTACTGATACACTAAGAGTGGCTTTCACTTTTT
>JAGBCG010000020.1 GCA_017938055.1 Clostridia bacterium | reverse complement strand
CTACAATAAGCGGAATAATTGACGGAGCGTTTCCAATACTATATGCGGGTATCTGTTCAAGTGGAATAGCATATACCTTGCAGATAGTAGGACAAAAGAATACTCCGGCGGTGATTGCATCACTGCTTATGAGCCTTGAGTCTGTTTTTGCCGTGCTTACACAGATTGCGGTTATGGGAAGAATACCGACCTTGCAGGAAACTGTAGGAAGTGTAATAATGTTTGCGGCAATAATACTGGCACAGCTTCCCGAAAAACAGGTGGCTAAAAATGGGTAAGATGATAGCTGTTGCAGGACCTACGGCATCGGGGAAAAGTGACCTTGCTGTCGAGCTTGCAAAACACTTTAATGCAGAAATAATTTCCTGCGACTCCATGCAGATTTATAAGGGAATGAATATAGGAACGGCAAAGCCAACCATAGAGCAGATGCAGGGAATACCGCATCACCTTGTGGATTTTGTTGATGCGGGAAGGGAATACTCTGTTTCAGATTATGTTACTGATGCAGCAAGGGTAGTTACAGATATTCAAAGCAGAGGAAAACTGCCTGTTTTCTGCGGAGGAACGGGACTGTATCTTACGAGCTTTTTGTCGGGTATTGAGTTTTCGGAGTTTGAAAATGACATGGTTGTTCATGATAAAGTGCAAAAGCTTCTTGACGAAAAAGGAAAAGAGGCACTATATTTCAGACTTTGTGAAGTTGACCCTGTTTCAGCTGAAAATATTGATATGAATAACGTAAAGCGTGTGCTTCGTGCAGTTGAGGTTTATGAAACTACGGGTATAGCTGCGAGTGAGTGGAACAGACGGTCTAAGGAAAAAGCAGTAAAAAAGGATTGTCTTGTAATTGGTCTTGATTTTTCAGACAGAGAAAAACTGTATGAAAGAATAGATAAAAGAGTGGATATAATGCTTGATATGGGACTTGAGGCGGAGGCAAGAAGGCTCTATGAGTGCGGAGTGCTTGAAACCAAAACAGCATCTCAGGCAATAGCATATAAGGAGTTTATACCGTACTTTAAGGGTGAAGCGAGCCTTGAAGAATGTGTGCTGGTTCTTAAACGCAATTCAAGACGTTATGCTAAACGACAGCTAACATGGTTTAGACGTGAGAGTGATGTCAGGTGGATTTACAAAGACGGAAAAACCGATGAAGAAATATTCGAGCAGGCACGAAGCCTTGTGCAAGAGTACTTAAAGGAGGGGTCATGTGAATAAAAATATAAATAAATTTTGGTGCGACCCTGCAAAAGTGCTTAAAACCTTGATAGGTGCTTTTTTAGGAATAGGTCTTGTGGTATACGTATGGCTTCAGGCAACACAGGATTTTGATTCCAACATAGAAACAGAAACGGCAGTTCTTGTGACAGTCAATGATACAGTACAGTCAAGGGCGTATATTTTCAGAGATGAAACCGTGGTGGGAAAGAGTGATTCGGGTACGATTGTTACAGTTGTATCGGAGGGAGATAGAGTGTCAAAGGGACAGCTTTTGGCAAATATATACCCAAACGCTGAGGATACTCATTTACAGGACGAAATAAACAGAATTGATAGAAAACTGGAAATTCTCGAAGAAAGTACCGTAGACTCACAGTATGTTATTACAGATTTGTCAAGGATTGACGGAGAAATTACAGATTTGTTTGAAGATATTTACTTTTCAAGTGCAGCGGGGAAAATTTCCAAGGCGATTGATGATTCCGCAGAGTTGCTTGCAATGCTGAATAAGCGAGATTTGATAGTGAGTTCAAGCAATGATTATTCCACTGAAAAAAAACAGCTGACAGAACAAAGACGTATGCTTGAAGCACAAATAGATTCAAGCTCAAAAGCGGTATATGCCGGGGGAGCAGGATATTTTTACAGCGATGTTGACGGGTATGAGGAAATTTTTACACCTGATAAGATAGATGAGCTTACGCTTGAAAGCTTTAAGAAGCTGACAAGCCTTGAGCCTGATGAAGATAATTCATCCGTTGGGGCTGTGAAGATTATAAATGACTTTGTATGGAATGTTGTTTGTGAAATATCAGCTGATAAGCTGGCTCTGCTTAATGAGAATCAAAGCTATAAAATCGTGTTTTCTGAAAGCGGAGATGAAGAAATCACAATGAAGCTGATTAAAAAAGTAAGTGAGTCAACTTCACCCACGGCACTTGCGGTATTCAGAGCAAATGTGATGCCAAGCACCTTCAATTTTAAAAGAGGTCAAAAGGCAGAAGTGGTTCTTGGTGAAAGGCAGGGGCTTGCTGTGCCTAAAAAGGCGGTAAGGTATATAGACGGAGAAAGTGGCGTTTATATACTTGTAGGTGACGTAATTCATTACAGACGTATCAACATTATTGAGGAAAGGGAAAACTATTACCTGGTAAGCTATGGAAAAAATGACGATGCGTTTGAAAACCAAAATGAACAATCGGATATCAAAATGCTGTCACTTTATGATAACGTGATTGTGTCGGGTAAAGAACTTTTTGATGGAAAAATTGTAGGATAGGTGGGAAAGTAATTGGACGGAAAGTTTTCAAAAGAAATAGTGCTGGAAAGAATAAAACAGACAAAGGAAAATATAAAAAAAGCAGCACAGGAAGCGGGAAGAAGCGAAAAAGATGTGGTT
>JAGBCG010000238.1 GCA_017938055.1 Clostridia bacterium | reverse complement strand
TACCCATACATTAAATTATCTGTTAAAAATGGATATCCCTCTATTGAGCTGTCAAGACGAAGAAACGACAAAAACGCAAAGTATTTTGGTCCTTTTTCATCTTCCTACGCAGTAAATGACATTATAAAAACCATACAAAAAACCTTCAGAATACCGGACTGCAGCAAAAACTTTGCTTTTCAAAAGAAAATATGCCGTCCGTGTCTTAATTATCATCTTGACAACTGTCTTGCTCCTTGTACGGGAAATGTTCCGCCTTCGGATTATGAGGATTCCTTGAAAGAAATCGAATACTTTTTAAGGGGCGACTGTCAGACAGCCGTAAAATCACTTGAAGAAAAAATGACATCAGCTTCAGAAAATTTAAGATTTGAAGAAGCTGCAAAGTATCGTGACACCATTACAAATCTCACGCGGCTTCATGAAAAGCAAGCAGTTGTATTCACGCCTAAAAACGAAGAGGATGTATTTGGCTTTTATGAATCAGAAACGCTGTCATGTGTAACAGTTTTAAAAATACGTGGCGGAGTTGTATCTGACAAGGAATGTATTTTTCTTTCTGCCGATGAAATATGCGACCAGGAAGCTATGTGCGACATGATTCTTCGTTTCTACGAAAATTACGACATGATACCAAGATGTGTCTACATTTCCTTTTCAATGACACAAGAAATGCAAGACAGTCTTTCTCGCACTCTTACAGAACTATCACTTCATCCGGTAAAAGTTCACATTCCTGAGCGTGGAGATAAAAAGGCACTTTGCAACATTGCCGATAATAACTCCAAAGAAGCTATCAATACAAAGCTTGCACTCATTTCCAACAACGAAATGCTTCTGTATAATGTTGCAACTCTTCTTAAGCTTGAAGTTTTGCCACAGAGAATTGAAAGCTACGACATTTCAAATTCAGCTTCTACAAGCATGTATGCAGGTATGATTGTTCTTATAGACGGCAAATTTTCCAAGAAGGACTACCGTTCATTCAGCATAAAGTCCGTTGAAGGACAAGACGACTACGGTGCTATGCGTGAAGCTGTCACAAGGCGACTTTTACATGTAGGTAAAGACGATGATGAGTCGATGAATAATTTACCTGACCTTATACTTCTGGATGGCGGTGTAGGGCATGTAAGTGTAATTAATGAGGTTATAAAAAATCTTAATCTGTCAGTACCCGTATACGGCATGGTTAAAGATGAACACCACAAAACACGAACACTCACTGATGGCGAAAATGAAATCAGTATAGCCTTGAATAAAGAGATGTTCACTTTCTTTTATAAAATTCAGGAGGAAGTTCACAGATATACCTTTTCAAAAATGGATGCTTCAAGAAGAAAATCAGTTAAAGGCTCTTCCCTTTCCGAAATTCATGGTATAGGCGAGGCAAAAGCAAAAACACTTCTAAAGCACTTTGGTTCAATATCAGCTATAAAACAAGCAACAAAAGAAGAATTATGCAAGGTTTCTGGCATCAACCAAGCCATTGCAGACAAAATTATACAACATTTTTTGGAAAACAAGGAGTAATTTATGAGAATAATAGCCGGAAAAGCTAACAGAAAAGCACTTGTAACACTGCCCGGAGAGGAAATAACACGTCCTACTATCGAAAGAGTAAAAGAAGGCATGTTCAGTGCCATACAGTTTGAAATACAAGGCAGGCGTGTACTTGATTTATTCAGCGGATGCGGTCAGATTGCCCTTGAAGCATTAAGCCGTGGTGCTGAAAATGCGGTTATGATTGATTCAAGCGTTGAAGCTGTTGAAATTCTTAAGCAAAACGCAAAAAGTACAGGTCTTATGAAGCAGTGCAGAATTTCACGGATGGACTACAGCGAGTTTTTAAAGGGTGCTTCGGGTAAAGAGAAATTTGACCTTGTCTTTCTTGACCCTCCTTATTCTAAGGACATGAAAAACGAAATTTTAAAAAAAGTAACCCGTGCTGACATACTCAATGACGGTGCTATAGTTGTATGTGAAACAAATGTGGATTTTTGCAATGACGAGGATTTATACAATCTAACATTCAGAAAGAAATACAGCTATGGCAAAGTTTTCATAACCATGTTTAACTATTTTGAAAATAAATTACAAGAGAATGCCGGTGAAGAAAATGAGTAAAGTACTAATTCCGGGAAGCTATGACCCAATAACCTTAGGTCATCTTGACATTATAACTCGTTGCAGCAAGCTTTTTGATGAGGTTATTGTGCTCATTTCAAAGAATTCCGCAAAAGATTATATTTTGTCGTCAGAAAAAAGAGCCTTACTTGCAAAGGACGCTGTAAAGGATTTATCAAATGTCAGAGTTGATATATACGACGGTTATCTTGTTGACTACGTAAAGACACAAGGTATTGACGTTACAGTTAAAGGTTTACGCAACGAAACGGATTTTTCATATGAACAGAACATGGCTTCAATTAATTTACAGCTATCACAGGATAAACATGGATATGATTTTGAAACGCTTTATATGCCCTGTAAAAAAGAGTTCAGCAATATTAGTTCATCGCTTGTACGCACCTGTTTGCACAAACAAGAATGTGTTGATGCACTTGTACCGAACAGAAAATTGCTGCTTGAATGTTTGCAAAACAATTAAATTACACAAAACAAGGGATGCTTTCGCATCCCTTAATTTTTACTATTTACAGAACAGGCTCAATAACTCCGTATTCGCCATTCTTCTTTTTATAAACAAGATTGATTGTTTCATCATCTTCATTGAGAAACAGGAAAAATTCATGTCCTAAAAGGTTCATTTGAAGTATTGCTTCTTCAACAGACATAGGATTGAGCTTAAATTGCTTAGTACGTGTGATTTTGAATTCTTCCTCAGAATCGTCTGCAGCATACGGAAGTGCATCAAAGGAAGCACCGCCCTTGAAGCGTTTTTCAAGTTTGGTCTTATTCTTTCTGATTTGCCTTTCGATTATATCAACAGACTTGTCAAGAGCGGCTGTAATGACTTCGTCTTCGATTTCGGAACGGAATACGGTTCCTTTAAAGAAAATCGTTGTTTCAAGAATTTCTTTATTTCTCTCAGAACGCATAGTTACATTAGCACTTGCTTCATCGTCAAAGAACTTGTCAAGCTTTGAAAGTTTCTTTTCAACCTTTTGCTTAAGGTCTTCGGTTACTGTAAACTTTCTTCCTACAATTGTAATCTTCATACATTTGCCCTCCTGTACATGTTTTGAAAGGATGATTCCCTTTCTTCATGTACATTTTACCATAAAACTTGGTATTTGTAAAGGGGTTTTTGTACATTTTTGCTATTAATTATTAACTTTTTATATTAAATAACACACGATTTATGTCTTGTGACGTGACAACCGATATTAACGGCAACAGGAAGTCCTGCAATATGGGTTGGAAAATACTCGATATTTACGGCAAGAGCTGTGGTATTTCCGCCGAATCCCTGAGGGCCAATATCAAGCTTATTGATTTCTTCAAGCATTTTCAATTCAAGCATGCTATAGTTTTCGTCGCTGTTACGAACATTCACTTCACGTGTGAGAGCTTTTTTTGACAGATATGTGCAGTATTCAAAATTGCCGCCTATTCCCACACCCACAACAATCGGAGGACATGGATTGCCACCCGCTGTTCTTACAGTATCAACAACAAATTTTATAATATCTTCCTGTGTAGCAGATGGAGTAAACATTTTAACTGCACTCATATTTTCGCTTCCAAAGCCTTTTGGAGCTGCAGTAAGCTTGATTTTATCACCATCTACAATACGAGTATGTATAATTGCAGGTGTATTGTTTTCCGTGTTTTTTCTGTTGAAAAGCGGGTCAATCACAACCGATTTTCTAAGATATCCGTTCATATAAGCTTTTTCCACACCATCATTTACTGCCTTTTCAAAGCATTTTCCATCAATGTAAACATCATTTCCTATTTCTGCAAACAAAACAGCCATACCTGTATCCTGACATATAGGTACATTTATTTTTCTTGCAGCATCAAGATTGTCTGAAAGCTTATGAAGTATACTCTTAGCAAGAGGGTTTTCCTCTGTGCTCTCACATTCCTTAATGCAACATTCCAAAGATTCGGGAAGAAAGTAGTTTGCCTCAATAAACAGCTTTTCAACTGCATTTTCAATTACTTCGCTTGATATTATCCTCATATTTTACCTCTTATTCAGGCATATCGTTGTAGAAATAC
>JAGBCG010000237.1 GCA_017938055.1 Clostridia bacterium | reverse complement strand
GTTCCCTCTCCTCCGTCTGCCAGTGGCAAAGACAATATTTCCACATCCTGATATACACGTTTTATGCCCTCTGTTATTGCCGAGGCTGACATAAATGTTGTCAGGCTTCCTTTAAAGGAATCTATTGCTATGACTATTCTCATATGCTTCTCCAATCCACATTAATAGTTTTAATTCATTTTTATTAACATCAATTTTCTTGAATATACCGCAAATTTACAGTCAACACAAAGTCTAAGGACAACTATATGTTATTCTCTGTTTCTGCTTAATTGTTGGTATTATGTCTGTATGTTCATCCGGAAGGTCTGTGCAGACTTGTCTAAGCTTGTCTGCATAATCAAAGCCATTGAGATTTTCAGGCAGAATACATGTACCATCACCACAACCATTCCACGTATACAGCCACATCAGGTTATCAGCCCAGCTATATCTTACAGAAAACGCAGGCAGGTATTCATTCCTTATCCACTCAACAAAAAGCTTAAAATCCTCCGCCGAAACCAACTCTTCACCACAAGCAGAGTCAAATCCTACAAAAGCTGTTGGAATTGTATAAATACTTCCATTTTTTGCCCTTGACACAATACTATCCTTATTTACCTCGAGAGAAAACTCCTCTATGTCAAGATTATTTGCATACATTGCATCAATCCCCATGTCAGCATAAGTAGCATCACCAGAGCCACAGCTAAAGTACAGTACTCCGTCAAAGCCGTATTCTTTCGCAACCTGTTCAAGATAATCAAGCTCTTGCTTAACACCCATAACCGAGCCAAAATAATCAGCCTCACTCAGGTATGACGTGCCGAATATTGCAAGAACAAGCTGATTTTCGATTGTCATATATCTATCATCAAGAAAGTAATTTTCAAACCAGTACGGCACTACATGTTTTCTGAACTGTTCTGAACTGAAATGCTCTGAGTTCTGTGCATCAAATAGTATACAGTACTTCATATAGTCGGAATGTTTTGCATACTGGTAGACATTATGAAGTCGTTCGAGGTCTTTCGGCTCTTTAATAGGACCTGTTGAAACGTCTGCACACCAGCGGAATGTACCAAAATCTATTCCATGCTCTACCATATACTTGATTTTCCAATCAGCAGATTCCGGAACTTGCTTATCATATGGTGTGCCATTCGTCCTCTGTGGGCAGATATTTACACCTACTATAAAGTCATCCATCGAAGCCTTTGTTTCGGGCTGTGGTGCATAGTCTTCATATTCATAAAGCTCATATACCTTTACAAAGTCAAAGGATACTTCTGACCCTGCCTTAAAGGTTAGTGTTGATACAGGCAAATTATTTATGAGATTTACTATGGCTTTTTTCTGTCCGTTCAGGAAAATTACGGCATTACCCTCTTGGGTATCCGCTTCAATTCTGAGTCTATACCACATATCAGGTGTGAGAGTATAAATTTCTGTTTGTCCCGCATAAAGCCTATTATCTATTGTCTTTAGTGTAAGAACATCACCTATTTCCACATCAAAATTCGCATTTTGACTTGAATAGAAGTGTGTTTCAACGCAAACTATTCCGTCTGCCTGCTCAAAAGTTTTTACCGCACTGCTGTCTGCTTTGATATTCAACTGATTTGACTGTGTATCCACCTGTCCTGTTGTATTCCAGCCGTAAACCTCGTCTATGCCGAACATTTCAAAGTCTTCGTATACATTATAGTTTACTTTCATACTGACATAGGACATTTTAACAGAGCCTGTCCCCGATTCATCAATGCCTACTCTGTAAGAAAACACGTTATCTGACAAAAGTTCATGTGTTCCGCAATTCTCACCATTGATTATTGTGGTGCTTTTTCCTGTATCAAGGTTAATTGTTATACGAAATTCGAATGTGTCATTTTCAGGTGAAAGCTTATTATTGGTAGAAACCGGTGTAAACTTTCCGTTTTTACCGAGTATATTCCACCTGCCCCGTACCACCTTAAGCATATAAACACTTTCGTTTTTTATATTTCTATACTCTATATACGCACCATCTGAATATGTATTAATCCTTGTATCAAGAACAATTTCTCCCTTTGGAAGAAAACTTAATTGTCTTGTCAGTGCTGACGTGTCAAATTTACTTGCATAAGAAATTGTACCAAAATCTGTTATTTGCGAGTTTTCATCATTTTCTATGTCATCTCGTATCCATCCGGAATCAGCAGACCCGCCATTCTCTCCCATTGTGGTATCACAAACAAGTATAAAAGCATCATCGCTTGTAAAGTCCAAAAGATTGACCTTTTCTCTGTTTTCAGGCAATGCCACCCTATTAATTATAACAGCACACTCACTTCTTACTATAGATGACTCCGGTTTGAATGTGCCGTAATCGTCACTCCCCGTCACTATACCTGCATTATAGAGTGCAAGAAGCTTTTCACTGTACTCTGCTTTAACCGGTACATCGGGAATATAATCAACATCATTTATCGCATTATAATATCCATCGGGCATTGCATCGTAAAACAGCTCTGCCATTTCGTATCTTTTCAGCTGTCTTGTATAGTCATCAAACTGATTTTCCTGTATAATGCCGTTTTCCTTTGCGTACATTACGTACATATCGTACCATTCATTTCCGCCCGATTGTGTAATAATTTTATTATTATACACTGCATGCACCTTGCAGGCCATAGTTATCCCCTGAGCTACTGTCACGGTTGTATTGGGAGAAAATGTGGTATCGCTCATTCCATCCATAAGTCCAAGCTCATATGCTACAGCTACTGCATCTGCATACCATGCGTTCTGTTTAACATCTGTAAATGTTCCCTCATAATTCTTTATTCTATTGAACGCCGCAGTTGCTGTTACTGATGTAACTATAGCAAGCACTGACGCAATTATCAGCATTACAAATTTGGTTGCTCTCATTTTTCACGTTCCCTTTTAAAACACTGTATTTCCTATCTTTAAATGGTATCCATTACCGTAATTATATCCTGTGGCAAAGGTGCGTTTATACACATTTGCTCGGCTGTAACAGGATGCTTAAATGTCAGGCTTTTGCAATGAAGAAGTGTCCGCACACCATCCACCTGTGTCCCATAAAGAAAGTCACCATATATTGGCACTCCTATATGCGACAGGTGAAGCCTTATCTGATGAGTACGGCCTGTTATCGGCACAGCCTTTATAAGCGAAAAGCAACCATTCCGGCTAACCCTTTCAACATTATATTTTGTAACAGACTTTTTCCCGTCTTTTTGAACCTGACGTTTTATTACACTATCTTCACACCTTGCAACAGGTGCATCAATTATGCCCTCATTCTGCTCCGGCACGCCCACTCCAACTG
>JAGBCG010000236.1 GCA_017938055.1 Clostridia bacterium | reverse complement strand
ATATTGGTGATGAGCAAAGCATTGAGCAGTCGCTTTCTACATTTTCTGCTCACATGGTTAATATTGTTGATATTATGTCAAGATTTTCAAAGAATTCACTTGTCTTATTCGACGAGCTTGGAGCAGGTACAGACCCGATAGAAGGAGCTGCTCTTGCACAGACTATTCTTGAAAATGTCACACAACGTGGTGCACTTTGTGCCGCAACCACACATTATGCAGAGCTTAAAGCCTTTGCAATGGATACAAAAAATGTCACAAACGCATCTTGTGAATTTGATATAAAGACCTTAAAACCCACATATCGACTTATGATTGGTATGCCGGGACGTTCAAATGCCTTTGCTATTGCAAGAAGACTTGGTCTTTCAGAAAGTATTATTTCCAAAGCATCTGCAAAAATTGACAGTGAAACACAGTCCTTTGAGGGACTTATCGGTAAGCTTGAGCAGGACAGAATTGAAATGGAAACCAACAAGGCTCATGCAAAAAAGCTTAAGGAAAAAGCTCAGGCAATGTTTGATGTAAGCGAAAAGCAACACCTTGAATTTAACAGACGTATTGAAGAAGAAAACGAAAAAGCTGAGAAAAAAGCTTCCGAGCTTCTTGAACGAGCAAGGGCAAGTGCTGATTTTGTCTTTGCCGAACTTCAGGAAATTCAGCGTAAAAAAGATGCAGAAAATTTCAAGGAATTACTCGCAAAATCTCAACAAGAAGTTCGTAAAGCCCTTGGAATAGCAACAGAAAGCATTAATATTGGCGAAAAAATCGAAGCAGAGTACGTTCCACCGCGTGATTTTGTAAAGGGAGATAAGGTAACGGTTGCAAGCTTGGGAAAACAGGGAGAAATTGAGAAAATTGACGGGCAGAATGTAACTGTACTTATTGGAAGTGCAAGATTTAAAACCAAACTTAACCAACTGCGTCTTATCACAGAAAACAAACAAGAAAAGCAAAAAAATGCTTCTCGTACTCCAAGAAAAGTCCTTGAAGCAAAGAGCGAGGTTGACGTAAGAGGCTTTATCGGTGACGATGCTATATTTGTTGTTGATAAATTCCTTGACGATGCTGTTTTATCGGGACTCATAAACGTCAGAATTATCCACGGAAAAGGAACGGGTGCTCTGAGAAAAGCTTTGTGGGATTACTTCAAGCGAGATTCACGCATAAAGGAATATCGTCTTGGCACGTTCGGCGAAGGCGATTCAGGCGTAACCGTTGTAACTTTAAAATAAGGAGAATGAACATGAAAAATCTTACTTTTGTTATTTTAGCTTCATTACTTATACTCACTTTCGCTTCATGCAGTAAAAAGAATAACGATGTAACCCCTGAGCCTGAAAAGATAATCGTTGAACCTGACTTTAAAAAAGAGGAGCTTGATGAAAAGTTCGGTACTGATGAGGTATACATTGTTAAAACCTATCTCGAGTCCCCCGATGCCGACAAGCAAGAACTTATAGGAAATGGTCTTTGTATTACAACGACTCATTATCAATTAAGTGACAGTACTTGGAAAACGGATGACTATTCATATAAATACAAATTAATTTTGACGGGCAGAATGAACAACGCCGAAATGGACAGCACATTTCACGTTTTGTCAAACAGTACCGACATAACCTTTGATGATGCTTGGAAAGCTTTTGGATTCTCCAGCAATTCCGAAGACTATTTTAAGCCTGAAGATGCAATAATAGTTGCTTTT
>JAGBCG010000235.1 GCA_017938055.1 Clostridia bacterium | reverse complement strand
CTCTGGTAAAGACAAAGTAACCTTATGTGCTGAACCCGGTCTTGCGGTTGTATCATCTACGTTTACAAAGCTTTTTCCTGTTTTAATTACGGTAAAAGCCACTGATGATCCGTATTGAACATTTCCCGACTTCGTTTTGCCCATAAGCACCGCAAAATAACTTCCGGCACTCAAATCCAACGTAATATCTGCCGTCTGTCCGTATTTTAAATCTGCTGTAAGTACCGGCTGCATGTTCTCCGGTGAGTCTCCATCATTGTAAATAGCTATAAAGGAGTCAACAACAGCACTGTTATTATACGAAACACTTGCTATCATATTTGAATCTGCATCATATTCGGATTTATCCAAAGTAAGAACTGCTGACGTAGTGTTCGGAGTCTCCAAACAAACGTTATCTATATTCATTATTCTCGCTCTTGAACCCATGGCAATTGATTTTGTGTACGAAATAACTGCAATGGACGTACTTTCCACAAGAGTTCCTTCACTATCATAAATACCGGCATTTCTGTAATATCTTTCAGAATATAAATCCGCATTACCTGTCAAAACTTTATCCCCGGAGTACGATACGGTAGCAACAAGTTTACCGTCAAAATAAAAACGTATCGCCCCACCCGCATTATCAACTGCCTTAAATGAGTGAAAAGCATTATCTACTCTGCTATCAAAAGGAAAATCATGTGTAATCTGAGACAGATTTCCCGTATTCTCATCTACACACAAAACAAATACTTCCATATATGTAGGGTATATGCTTACTCCAATACCGCTCTTCGATACAGAAGCTTCTCCGTTTACTTTGTTTGTTTCAAAGAATATATTGTTTTTGCCATCGTTTTCATAGCCATAATTAAAAACAAAACCCGAAAAGTGCTTTGCCATATCACCGGGCAAAACGTCAGCAGAGAAAACATATGGTACGTCATTTGCATATCTCTCGTTATTCATCAAACTATCAAAGTGCAGTTTCAAATACTTGTTGCTGCCGGAAACAACGTACGTAGAGCCATTTATACCAATTCTTGGTGTCCACGTTGCCTTTAACGGATTTGTAATTCTTCCCCACGAATTTGTGTATGATGTACTACACAAGGAAGCTCCATTGGATACTCCCGAATCATTTAAGTCATAATATGCATTTGTTAAATAAGCCATATATTCGGGAACAACCTCAGCTTTAAAATTTGTGTCTACCGACGTGTATACATCACTGAACATTGCATCATACGTTTCAGCTTCGGCTGTGCTGTTAAATACACCAACATAAGCAATATCAAAAGTACCCCCTACAAGGGACACACATCCAATTCTCAGTGATTTTATCGTTGCTGAAAGCTGCGTAGGAGATGCCGTTTCCAAATTAACACCCAAAAGCTCAGTATTTATATTGTACGTAACGAGATGCCATTCTCCGCTGCAAACCAGTTTCTCCGCTTTTAATATGCCTGCATAGCTTTCTCCCCAGCCACCTGCTGTTGTCTCGGGATATAAAAATGGATTTACAATAAAAGTATCTGCAGATGCCCTATATTTAATCGCCAGCGTCTTGTTATTTAATGTAACATCTGTAGTATCAACCGAGAAATATGGATCTGCATTATCTACAGTTGTAACAGTACAATAATCACTGCCCTTTTCATATGTCACACCATTGCTCATGTCAGGTACAACAGGTGCCGTCTCGCCTGCCATTATAGTAACACCTGTATACTCATATATAGAATTCGCTGCCTCTATGTTTACGGGCAACATAACAGAAACAACAACAGATAATGCAACTACAACCGCAATTGCCTGCCTAAACTTTTTCATAAGACATCTCCTCATTCTTTTGTCACATTACTCCAAGTTTATAACATTGTAAGCTAATTGTCAATAAACACGGCATCAGTAAATCAAAAAAAAAAAGCAAGCTTCGCCACACTGACGATTCTTGCTTTCTTTCTCATAATGCTATAACCTCGTTATAGCAATTAAACTAATTCTAATCAGGTAAACTCATGATCAGGAAGTACAATTCCGCCTGAACCTTGCTCTTCTTTAAAGTCACCGTGTGAAGGACCAAAGAAGCTACCTTGACCACTTGTACAAATAATATCCTCTGACTGGAAAGATACAACCTCAACCATAGGTAAATTAAATAATTTTTTCATAACATTTACCTCCTTTATTACAATGATGCTACGTAAGTAGCTACAGCATCACCGTAGATCATCAAAGCTTGAGCCAAATTAGCAAAAGCTGTATCGTTAGACTGAGCAGCAAAGAGAACGTAAGAACCAACACTGTACTCAAGATTTCTACTTGCTGTGCCGCTGCTATTGAGAGCTTGAACCGCAACTTTCTGACGGAAATCAGCAGGAGTAAAGTCTTCAAATACTACGTATGAAACACCAGCAGCATCTGTGCCAAAGTTTGTGCTCTCATATGTTTTATCTCCAACAAATACTTTAACTTTATCAACAGTTCCCTCGAAAGCGAAGATAAGCTGAATTTTGTCAGCAAAATTAACTGTAGCATACTTCCAATTTACTGTAGTTGCAATAGATGTTTTTTTGAGCAATGCATAGTCTGTGGGTGCTCTATATACGCCTGTAGACTCGATACCTGTGTTAACAAGAGCATCTGTCTTGTAGTTTCTGTAAATCTGAGTCTTTGCACCGTAGTTAAGCATTTCTTTTACAAGAGTCTTGAGCTCTGCAGAAGCACTATCATCAGCCAAAACTGCATCGCAGTAATCTTTAACGCTGTATGTCAAAGTATCAACAGACTCACCATCAACAAAGAGCTCTACTGTGAAGTCGTCACCCATCTCCTGAGGACCGAAGCCGCTCAATGTGTACTTTGTAACGCCCTCGCTGTATTCAGCAGAAGGAAGAGCTACGCCGTTGTATTTAACTTCTGTTGCTTCTGTAGCGTCAGATACGAGGAAATCAAGAGAGATACCAGCATCAACTTCTACTGTAGCACCGGCAAAAGCAGGATCTTCAGCAACAACAGGACCTGTATAACTTGTAACGTTTACTCTAATTCCGTTTCCGGCAGCAGCAGGATTATCAAATGTAATTGTGCATCCTTCGCCTGCAACAAATGTATCTGTAACAAGTCTGCTTGAATCGAAACCTCTTTGCATTTCAACTGTTGTATTGTTGAATACTGTGTTGCCGCTAATTGTAATAACAGCATTATTTCTGCCCTTCAAAGCAACGTCATCACCGTCAAGTGTACAGCCTATTACAGAAACTGTAGCACCATACTCGTTGTCGTTGTGTACAGAAGACTGTCTGCCATCCAAGAAGCAGTCCTCAACTACTACTGTACCACCTTTAGCAAATACAGCATCGCATCCAGATGAATCAGCTTCAACAGAAATACCTCTCAATGTCAAAGAACCGCCATGAGGAGTAATAGCATCGTTGTTTGCATAGATCTTACCGCCACCAACACTGTCAATAACAGTAACATTTGCTGTACCATCTACTTTCAACGCTGTATCATTGTGTGACCATGTGTAACCTGCAAGGTCAATTACATATGTTCCTGATGTAGGAGCAAACTGACCAGCGATATCTCTTACAAGTTTGTTTACTGTGCCGCCCTCAACAAAATCACCTGTACTAGCAATACCCTCGGGTTTTTCAGTAAAGAAAGTCATACAAATAGCTGAATTTCCGCCAAGAGCAGAGTTAGCATTTTCTGCATATGTTCCTGAAACAGCTGAAGTTGCTGTACCAAGACCAAGATGAAGTCCTGTGTCTGTTGTGTTGTGGAACTTAACTACATATTTACCTGCCGGCAATTTGCTGTTCAAATCATACTCGCCGTAACCAGATACGCCACCGCCATACTGACCCTCTTTTACATTTACAGTGATTGTCTGCTCTGCAGTTCCTGCTATAGATGTAGCAAGGTCTGTATCATACTCATAAAAGCTGATATCAACTGTAGAAGTACCATCTTTTGCTGCTTCCCAGCATCCGAAAGCAAGTCCTACAACGTCAGCAGGGAAAGTAACAGTCTGTGCAAACATACCTACTTCTTTGTCCATTTTAAATGTAGGTCCCAATGCATACGCACTGTTGTTTGTCGTTGTGTTAACAGCGTACAAATTCGATGTATCCAAAGCTGAAACCGGAATTGCAGCTAATGAAAGAGAGAGTACCATTGCCAAAACAACAACTAAAGAAACCATTCTTTTCATTTTTCTACCTCCACTAATTATTTTTTTAAATCCCCATGAAAAGAGAGGGATTCGCTTATCCGATTTTACTCTATATAAATCAAGATTGCAAGAGTTTTTTTTTAAATCTTCTAAAAACTTTTAAATTTTCTCGTTTTTTCAAAATTCTTTTCTCAATGCCGCGAATGATTCCTTTGAATTTTTTATCGTTTCCATGCTT
>JAGBCG010000234.1 GCA_017938055.1 Clostridia bacterium | reverse complement strand
TCCCTCTCCCACATTCTTGATTGCCATAAGTCCAAAGCTTATTCCATCATTTTTTGTGGGTGAAAAATATACATCGCTTTCATTTATATCGGGCTTATACACACAAATACCCATTTTTTTACATGCTCCAATATACGACATAACTTTGGGAGTATTATTTATTACACTCGTTATAAGCGATGCCATATACTGTCTTGGGTAATGGCATTTAAGGTATGCCGAATAATATGCCAGATACGCATAGCACGCCGCATGGGATTTATTGAAAGCATACTGTGCAAAGGTTGCCATATCGTCATAAATTTCCTCTGCAGCCGAAAGCTCTATTCCGTTATTTAAAGCACCCGCACATTCAACGTTTCCTTTATCGTCATTTTTGCCGTAAATAAAGTACTGACGTTCCTTTTCCATGACGTCTTTTTTCTTTTTCGCCATGGCTCTTCTTACAATATCAGCTCTTCCAAAGGAATACCCCGCAAGGCTTCTGAAAATCTGCATTACCTGTTCCTGATAAACTATACATCCGTTTGTCACATTAAGTATAGGTTCAAGCAATGGCGACAGATATTTTACAGATGCAGGATTTTTTCGGTTTTCAATATACTTTGGTATACTATCCATGGGTCCAGGTCTATAAAGAGAAATTGCTACAGTAATGTCTTCAACATTTTTAGGCGACATTCTCATAAGCAAGCTTCTCATTCCTGCCGATTCAAGCTGAAACACTCCGTCAGTATCCGCTCTTGACAAAAGCTTATATGTCTTTTCGTCATCCATTGGAATATCTTTGACTTTTATTCCCGATTTTTCAGCCGCTTCATAAATAACTGTCAGGTATCTTAGTCCCAGAAAGTCGATTTTCAAAAGTCCAAGCTCCGCAATATCGTTCATGGTATACTGCGTTACTATACAATCCCCGTTTACAGCAAGAGGAACATATTTTGAAACTTCTTTATCGGTAACAACTACGCCCGCTGCATGCGTTGACGTGTTTCTTGGCATACCCTCTATTTTTCTTGCAATATTGATTATGGATTTTACTGTAAAATCCTCATCATACATGCTTCTAAGCTCTGCACTTTCTTCAAGAGCTCTTTCTATTGTTACATTAATACCTGCAGGGATACATTTTGCAATTTTATCTGCCTGTGCATAAGCAACTCCCATTACTCTTGCCACATCTCTTATTGCCATCTTTGCTGCAAGCGTGCCAAAGGTTACAATCTGTGCAACATGGTCCTTACCGTACTTTTGTGAAACATATTCAATAACCTCAGGACGTCTGTTATAACAAAAGTCAACGTCAAAGTCGGGCATACTTACTCTTTCAGGATTGAGAAAGCGTTCAAAAAGCAAATCGTGCTTTATTGGGTCAATATCTGTAATTCCAAGGCAATAAGCCGCAAGGCTTCCTGCTCCCGAGCCTCTGCCAGGACCAACGGGAATTCCATTATTTTTCGCATACGAAATAAAGTCGTTTACAATGAGATAGTACTCATCATATCCCATTGTATTTACTACTTCAAGCTCATAATCAAGTCTTTCATTATATTCCTTTTCATCCGCATCGCTAAGAGAGGAAAGTCTTCTTTCAAGTCCCTGTCTGCACAGCTTTTCAAGGTACTGTTTTGATGAAAGATTATCAGGTGGATAAAATGCAGGCAAAAATATTTTATCAAAATAAAAATCAAAATTACACATCTGTGCAATTTTTTGTGTATTTTCTACCGCTTTTGGCACATCGCTGAACAGCTCATACATTTCAGAAGTGCTTTTCATATAAAACTCATCTTTTTCAAAGCCCTTATGTCTTCCGTCAGCAAGAGTTGTTGATGTTTGTATACACATCAGTACGCTTTGAGTCTGTGCGTCGCTCTTTTCAAGGTAATGCACGTCATTTGTTGCAACAAGCTCTATGTCAAGCTCTTTTGACATCTTTATAAGCTCATCATTTACAACATTCTGCTCATCTATGCCATGTCTTTGAATTTCAAGATAGTAGTTTTCCTTACCGAAAAGCTCTTTCATAAAACG
>JAGBCG010000233.1 GCA_017938055.1 Clostridia bacterium | reverse complement strand
GGGTCTGCGGAATATACTCCGTCTATATTCTTTGCAAACAGAACAACCTCACTGCCAAGCTCTGCGGCTCTTAGTACTGCCGCAGTATCTGTTGAAAAATAAGGATTTCCCGAACCGCAGGCAATAATAACAACTCTGCCCTTTTGCATGTGTGTAACAGCCTTGTTTCTTATATAAGGCTCCGCCACCTGATTCATCTGCAGTGCTGTCATGGTTCTTGCCTCAACTCCGTTATCTTCAAGCACCGACTGTACCGCAAGAGAGTTTATAACCGTTGCAAGCATTCCCATATGGTCTGCACGTGTACGATTAATTTCCTTGCCCGCACCACGCCATATGTTTCCTCCGCCGATAACGATGCCCATAGAAACACCGTCTTCAACACATCGTTTAATCTGCTTTGCAAGCCTGTCGACAAAATCAAAATCTATAATTCCGTCTTTCTTTCCGTTCAAAAGTGCCTCTCCGGAAAGCTTTAACAATACTCTTTTATACTTTGCCATGGAAAAAACCTCTTTTCTGTTTTTTATCGTGCCATTATATCATAAAGCAAACGTTTTTTCAAGTGATGATTTGTAACTTATTATACGCTTACGCCAATTATTTATTTGCAAGAAACTGATTAAGCTCTTTCATTGTAGGAATTGACGAAAAAGCACCTTGCTTTGTAACAACATATGCACCCACGGCATTTGCAAATTTGCAAGCATCCTGTATATCCCCACCGTTTTCACAATACCTGTATGTAAGAGCAGCCGTAAAGGAATCTCCTGCCGCAGTAGTATCCACAACTGTACCCGCTTCAACGGGAGCTACATGTGTACAGTGAATACCATCGTAAATATAGCAGCCACGCTCTCCAAGCTTAAGAACTATATAATTTGCATTTACTCTGTTCATAAGGTTTACACAGGCTCTTAAGCAATTATCGGATGAGTTGGGGTAAATACCCGTAAGAATTTGTGTTTCCGTTTCATTGGGAGAAAATATTTCAAGCTTTCCAAGACTTTCAAGGGGAAAATCTGCTTTGGCAAGACCCGCATCAAGTATTACTTTTATTCCCTTTTCCTGTGCCATCTCAGTTGCGGCAATAACAAGGGGTGCACCAATTTCAAGCTGCATTAAAAGAGCATCAGGATATGTTGTAAACGCACCCTCCAGGTCATTCAGACACAGATTGCTGCTTGCTCCCGGGTAAGCCACTACCCTTTTGTGCCCTGTTTCTTCAGCCATCATTACAACAAGACCTGTTCTTGCCGTTTTATCCTTAATCACAAACCGAGTATCTATACCCTCTTTTTCATACTTGTCGACAAGCTGGTTGCCGTAAGAGTCGTTACCCACTCTTGAGCAAAACACAACATCACCGCCAAGGCGCGCTGCGGCAAGTGCACTGTTTGCACCCTTTCCTCCGGGGACAAACGCATACGTATCCTTTGAAATCAGACACTCTCCTATTTCTGGAAACCTTGGCATACGGCAAACAAAGTCTATATTTGATGAGCCTATTACCAATATTCTTGATTTCATGCTAAACCCCTCTTTTTTTGTAAACTATATTTAAGTCACTTCATAAATTATGTCAATTATTTACATGATAAATCAAATAAACAGCAGGCAAAACAGAAATTAAGGTAACATTTTCATTTGCGACACATAAAACTTGGTTTTTTTACTGATAATTTTAAATTTCCTCAAATTTCCTTATGTGCAAATTATAACACAGACATCCTCTGCCGTCAAGTTTCTTTTTAATAACTAAAAACAAAAACTCTTAAAATAAAACTTCATTTTTTAATGTATCAACATTTTTAAAATATTTGTGAAGTCCTTTACTTGTACAAAAAATTGTGATAAAATATAAAGGTAAAATATATTAAAAACGAGGTAAACATGGTAAAATTAACAGTAAGCGATGTTGACGGAACACTGCTTTTAAAGGATGAAACTGTGCTTGACAGCAGAATAATGCTAAGTCTTCAAAAGCTTGTTGAGAACAACATGAAGGTAGCTGTCGCCTCCGGAAGAACGTACAGAAGTCTTTGTGAGATATTTAAGCCTTTGTCAAACAAGCTGTACTTTATTTGTTGTGATGGCAGCACAACCATTCTTGACGGCAAGGTTTTATATACACGTCCCATACCCTCATCCGATGTTTTTACAGTTCTTAATCATCCATCCTACAGTAATTGCGGTATAATTCTTTGCACGCCCAAAACATCATATATCTTGAGAGGTGACGAGGATTTTTGTCAGGAGGCTTTACGGCAAAGTCTTGAAAAGGCGGAATTTCTTG
>JAGBCG010000232.1 GCA_017938055.1 Clostridia bacterium | reverse complement strand
CGTCAAAAGCGCATGCCCCGTATCCACGCAAGGCACAAACTGCGGCGAACGCAGCTTTTGCAAGAACGAGGAAAGCTTTTCCCCCGTTTCCAAAACCCCTTCAAAGCGGTGATATTTTTTGTCGAAATTATACAGATTTTCCACCGTTTCAAAACGCTTTATTAAGTCAAGTGCCGTTTTTTCTCCTATTCCCTTAACACCGGGAATATTATCGCTTGAATCACCCATCAGTGCTTTGACTTCTATGAGGCTTCTTGGCTTTACTCCGTATTTTTCATACACAGCCTTTTCATCAATTTCCGTTGTTTGATTTGTGGACAGATACAGTACTTTTACGTTTTCTCCCACAAGCTGATAGGAATCCCTGTCACCCGTAAGCAAGTATACCTGTATACCTTGTCTGCCATATTCAGAAAGAGTTCCGAGAATGTCATCTGCCTCAAAGCCTTCTTTTGTAAGCATATGAAAGCCTAAAAGCTGTGCTGCATTTTTTGAGTCCTCAAGCTGTTCTGCAAGCTCTGTGGGCATTCCTTTTCTGTTTGCTTTATAAAAGTCACATTTTTCATGTCTGAAGGTTGGCTTTTTTAAATCAAAAGCTATTGCCGCATAGTCGGGTTTAACACTTTGAAGATGATTATTTAACATCTTGATAAAGCCAAAAGTGGCGTTTGTGTTTTTTCCGTCACGTGTGGTTAAAGGTTTTACACCATAAAATGCTCTGTTTAAAAGGCTGTTTCCGTCTACACACAAAAGTTTCTTCATATCATCACTCTTTTTTCTCTTAATTTATACACTCACGACAATATTTTTTCGCTTCTTTGTCTGCCGCAATAATATCGTCAATACAAGGACTGTCCGTATTACCGGCTTTAAAATGCTCTGTACATTTTTCCATAATTTCAAAAATATCGGTATACTTTATTTTGTCCTGCAAAAAGAGATTTACACATTCTTCGTTTGAAGCATTATATACACAGGTTCCAATATCTCCGTATTTTACCGCCCTTTTTGCAAGCTTTATTGACGGAAATGTTTCATGGTCAACATCAAAAAATGTCAGCTTTCCCACCTGTGTCAAATCAAGTTTTTTACTGACTCCCGGTACTCTTTCGGGATATGTCAGTGCGTACTGAATACAAAGACGCATATCCGATGCACCTAACTGAGCCATAACACTTGAGTCAACCATTTCCACCATCGAATGTATAATACTTTCGCGGTTTATTATTACATCAATTTTTTCCATTGGAAACTCAAAATGGTGCATTGCTTCAATCATTTCAAGTCCCTTGTTTACAAGAGTTGAGCTGTAAATTGTAATGCCCTTTCCCATGCTCCAGTTTGGATGCTTTAATGCCTGCTCTTTTGTCACATTTTTAAGTTGTTCTTTTGAATATTGGAAAAAAGGGCCTCCGGATGCGGTTATTATCAGTCTTTCAACCTCATCATGTTTACAGCTTCTCAAACACTGGTGAAGTGCACAGTGTTCACTGTCTATAGGAATTATTTCCACGCCCTTTTCTCTTGCCTTTTGCATAACAAGGCGACCTGCTGAAACTAAGGTTTCTTTATTTGCAAGAGCTATTTTTTTTCCGCAGTCAATGGCACTAAGTGTTGGAACAAGGCCGGCAAATCCTATTATTGCATTTACCACTGTGTCAGGTTCTTCAAGAGATGCTATTGTTTTTGCACTGTCTTCTCCGTCAATTATTGTCACTTTTTCACCTGAAAGTGCACTTTTTACCTGTTGAGCAGCACTTTTGTCCGTTACACCTATATATTTTGGTTTTACATCATAATACTGTTTAATCAAAAGCTCAGCATTTGAATTAGCACTAAGTGCGACAACCTCAAGTCCAAGATGCTTTGCAACATCTATTGTCTGAGTACCTATTGAGCCTGTTGAACCTAAAATTGAAATTTTATTCATAGCATTCACTTTCCTGCTTGTTTTTATTATTAAAGAAAGCCCCGCAGTTTAGGCGAAGCTTTCAAAATGTATTAATTCAGAAACGAAAGCTGCTTGCCGTTTGTAATTGTTGTACCTGTGCTTGGAATTTTCGTCTTTCTGTAACGGCTTAATATTTCCTTTCTTTCCTCACTGCCGTCATCTGTAAATTCAGCTGCCGACACTATTTTTTGTCCTTTTTTAATGGTAAAGCAAATTACACCACCACTTGTTCTTGTAACCTTTGAGGTAAGAATTGATGAGTTTACAATCATACCCTTTCCTCCGTCTGAGGTAAGGAAAAAGTCTTTGTTATCGCTTCTTGTTTTAATTTCGGGAACAAAGAAAATTCCAACAGCTTTGCTGTCGCTGCTGTAAGCATTTGTCAGCTTTTTACGGTTTGTCTTTGTTTCATAGCAGCTAAGAGGAATAAGTACTGCCTTTCCGTTTTCAAAAAACAGTGCAACCGAGCCTTTATAATCCTTTGTAACAATCATTGACACCACATTTTCATCGCTTTCAAAGCCAAGCTTTGCAGGGATATAATCACCCAGACCTGACGGCTTTATTTCGTCAAAGTCATCAAGCTTTGCTTTATAAACCTGACATTTGTCACTAAAGCACACAAGGTCATAATCGTTTGCAACCAGTAAAGAAGAAACAATGCTGTCATTTTCCTTTAATTTTTGTTCTTCTACCTTTGCTTTATCGCTCTTTGGCGGAAGAATTTTTTTAAAGTAGCCCTCTTTTGTGATAACTACGTTTACAGGATAATCCAAAACTACTGGCTCATCGGGAACACTGCTGTCAAACTCGTAAATAATTTCTGTTTTTCTGGGTTTTGCGTACTTTTTCTTAATTTCCGAAAGCTGCTTTGAAATAATAGACTTTACTTTTCTGTCGCTCTTTAAGGTGTCCTCTGTATCTGCTATTTTCTTTTCAAGCTCGTCTGTTTCTTCAAGTCTGTTAAGAATATATTCTTTATTTAAGTAACGCAATTTAATTTCGGCAATATATTCTGCCTGAATTTCGTCAATATTAAACCCTTTCATAAGGTTTGGAATTACGTCCTTATCCTTTTCGGTTTTGCGTATAATTTTAATTGCTTTATCAACATCTGCAAGAATTTCTTTTAAACCGAGCAAAAGATGAAGCTTTTCTTTCATTTTTTGAAGATTGAAATAAAGCTCTCTCTTTACACATTCGCTTCTCCAGGCTATCCACTCTTCAATAATTTCTCCAATACCTAACGTCTTTGGAGAACCTGCAATCAAAACATTAAAATTACATGAGAAGGTGTCTTCAAGAGTGGTATTTTTAAGCAATCTTTTCATGAGCTTTTCATGATCTGCACCACGCTTTAAGTCTATTGTAAGACGAAGACCATTAAGACCTGTTTCATCACGAACATCGGAAATTTCCTTTATTTTGCCTTCCTTTGCAAGAGCTGATATTTTATCAATAATCGCTTCGACCTTTGTGGAATACGGAATTTCCGTTATTTCTATACAATTATCCTTCTTGTTATAGGAATATTTACATCTTACCTTAAAAGAGCCTCGTCCCGTTTTGTAAATTTCCTCCATTTGTGTCCTGTCATAAAGAAGATATCCGCCGGTAGTAAAATCGGGAGCCTTTATTATGTCAAGTAAATCCACATCAGGATTCTTTATATATTCACATACCGCATCACAAACTTCTCCAAGATTAAACGAGCAGAAGTCTGACGCCATACCTACTGCAATACCTTTATTTGGTGAAACTAAAATATTTGGAAATGCCGTAGGCAAAAGTGACGGTTCTTTTTGCGTTCCGTCAAAGTTGTCCACCATTTCCACGGCATCCTTGTCAATACCTGAAAAAATGTACTCACAAAACGGGTCAAGCTTTGCTTCAGTATATCTTGAAGCTGCAAAAGCCATATCAGAATATACCTTTCCGAAAGAGCCTTTTGACTCTATAAAAGGATGAAGCAATGCTTCGTTTCCCTTTGTAAGACGCACCATTGTTTCATAAATTGCAGCGTCTCCATGAGGATTAAGCTGCATGGTCTGACCTACAATGTTTGAAGACTTTGTAAGATTTCCATGCAAAAGTCCCATTTTATACATCGTATAAAGCAATTTTCTGTGTGAAGGCTTAAATCCGTCAATCTCCGGTATTGCTCTTGAGATAATTACACTCATCGCATAGGGCATATAGTTTACCTTTAAGGTTTCTGTTATGCCTTGGTCGGTTACTACGGCTTCTATTTCCGGTTCTTCTACTTTTTTTATCTTCTTTTTTGGCACTGTTGTTGCTCACTTTCTTTAAGATTGAAGCTTTCTGTGCTGTCTTTTTATTATCTGCTTCTTACTGGCATTACAAGATGTAAATATGAAGTGTCGTCTTTAACATCCTCATCTCTTGGAATTATAACCATACCTTTTCCTCTGTTAGCAAGTCTTAATACTACAAGGTCATCATCACATGCTTTAAGAGCATCTATAAGGTAGTTCTGGTTAAAATTAATTTCTATATTCTCTCCATTAAGTTCACAAGGAATCAAATCATTTATTTTTCCACTGTCAGTTTCACAGCTTATCTTTAATCTGTCACCTTCAAAATTAAGCTTTGCCGACGCTTTAAGCTTATCATTTATAAGTGAAACTCTTTCAAGACAGGCAATCAGACTTGCTCTGTCTACCGTTGCAACACTTTGATATTCGGGAAGATACTTTTTATAGTCAGGAAAATCACCCTCAAGAAGTCTGAACAGCATAAAAAGTCCGTCCATGTTAATTATAAGATGCTTGTTTGAAAGCTCACAAACAATATCTTGGTCACTGTCATCCATAAGACGAAGAATATTCTGCTGTGCTCTTCCCGGCATAATAAATCTTATATTAAGCTCAGGATTTTCCGATTTGCTTTTTTCTTCTCTTACCGCAACTCGAAAGCCGTCTATTGCATTGACTGATATTTTTTCACTTGAAACATTAAACAGTGAGCCTTTTAAAATAGGCTTTGTTTCATCTGAAGAAACAGCAAACAATGTTTTGTTAATCATAGAACGGAACTGCTTTTTTGAAAGCTTAAAGGTTGAAAAGCCTTTAATTTCAGGCATACTGGGATATGTGTCACCGCTTCTGCCAAGAATCTGAAAATCTGCTTCTCCCGAAGTTATTTTCATAATAAAGTTATCATCAACCTCAATTTTTACTTCTCCTTCGGGAAGAGAATGAATAATGGGAACAAGCTGGGAATCTGCAATAATTTTTCCTTCCTTTTCAACATCTGCGTTCAAGGTTGTTTTGATACCTTTTTCGATATCATAGCAGTATAGTGTGAGAATATCACCCTTTGCCTCCATAAAAATTCCTGAATATCCTGATTCTGCTGCCTTACTTTGTGCTATAATGCTTACGGGAGTTACTGCTTTTTCAAATGCTGATTTGTCAACGGTAAAAATCATATGTATATCTCCTTTCGGTTTTTTTACGATATAAAAAGAATAATTATAAAAAATATAAAGGTAGTAGTAGTAGTAGTAGTGTGTGTGGAAAATGTGTAAAATCCTGTAAAATAAGTAAATACATGCATTTTCCAAAATCTTTTATATGGAAAAATATGAGGTTTATTTAATATTATAAAGTGGAAAATTAAACGATTTTTGTAAGGATATATGTTTAAAAGTCAATGTTAATTTTGTGGAAAAACAAATTTTTCACATTTTGTTGAAAATACCTGTGGAAAAATTATTTTTGAAGTAAATTAATATAATTCTGTATTCTTGGAGGAGTACAGCTTGTCATAATATTGTTAAGGAAAAGTACTTCCTTTATATCATTTTGCTCTACAAAGCTTATTGCATTAAATGGGAATGTTCTTATATCTGCAACATAAACAGTATCATAATTACTTACAAGGAATGGAACAAATGCGTTTCCATAGGATTCCTTAAAAACAAGAATACTTCTTCCGGTATTGTTATCAGTTGTTATAACAGATAATGGAATATCTCCGCCCATGAAAACAAGGTATCCTGAGGAAATACCTGAAACTGCTTCATAAAGCAATGTTCCTTCATAAGTTCCTGTACCGCTTGAGGTATAATTTAAAACCTTATAGTTGCAAGGCGGAATATAATAGTCTACTCTGTCGGGATTTTCCTTTAAATTTTTGTCATATGTTGAAGTATAGAAAGTGCCGAGAAATTCTTCTATTGTCTTTTTCTCAAAGCTATTTAAAGCAGTTGCTTTAAAGTCTGCCACCTTTGAAAAAGCAGTGTATGCTCTATATGCACCAAGGCTTGTCCAGTGATGATCTGAATTAAAATACAGATATTCTCCTGCGTTATAATGCTTTTGTATATTTGAATAAGCATCAACAGACAAAACAGATGGATTGAGATTTTGATAAATTTCATCAATAAATGGTTTTTGAGCACGTCCTACTTGATTTTTATATTTTTTTGGAAGTCCAAATTCAAAATGAGTAGGAATAACAAGGTCATATACCGTAACATCATCACCAACAGCTTGTTTAAAGGTATTTATAAAGTTACAGTAATCCATTGCAACAGCAGAATTGCCATAAAAAATTTCAAGAGCCGTGTTCTTTACCATAAAAAGAGCACCTCTTTGCTCGCCCATTATGTCCTCTGCATCAAGATTTTTATAAAGATCGGCATTTTTTACAATGGAATCTATTGTGAGATGCAATGGTAAAGATTCACCGGGTTTTGCACTGGGAGTCTGAGCTCGCAGGGCATTTATTTCTAAAAACGGACCGTCTATTGTTGTAATATTTTCTTCAATAATATACTCATTGCTGTTTTCTGACGAATAAATTTTTACACCATCTAGGCGTATGCCTCTTTTGTCCTGCAGTTTAAAACCAAGGTCAACAAGAATATCACGAAAAGCAAAATTATCTGAAACATATTTTGTAAGATTGTCTGTAAAATTACCGTTTGCAAGCTCGGTAAATGTTAGTTTTGGAAATTCAGTAAGCTTTCTTTTTTCAATTTCTGAATATCCTGTTTTCGGCAGGGCAAAAAATAATATGCCCATAATTACCGAAGAACCAAAAAAGATAAATACCGTAAGAAACTGAAAAACCATTCTTAAAACTACAGCTTTATTGTTTTTATTATTCTTCATTTTTACTTCCTGTTTATATTTTTTTACTGTTTCTTAAGCAGTTCTGGCAAATTCCATAAAAAACTGTTCTTGAGTTATCCACCTTAAAGCCGTGATGCGAAAAAATGTGTCCCTCTACCGATTCCATAAATTCACATGAAGCGTGAATAAGCTCCATACAAACGGTGCATTTAAGGTGAAAATGCATTTTACAGTTGTCACCGTTATATTGATAACAGCAACTGCTTTCATTGTCAAGATTGTATTTTGTTACTACTGCCTCATCAACAAGCTTTTGTACTTGTCTGTAAATTGTGCTTGTACCTACAGGTGTTCCACTATTTTTAAGAAAAGAGCTTATATCGTCTATCGTCAAATGAACACCCTTATTTTTTTTGAAGCACTCCAAAACCAAAGTACCTTGTTTTGTCTTATAGGTAACAGATGCGTTGTTTTGTGGCATTTTTTAATCTGCCTTTCGATTATTTTTTTCTTCGGGTAAAATTAAATCTATAGCACTTTTAATGTTCTTAATTTTTATTTTTTCGCTTCCTCTTTGGAATTCTCCGTCTATAGTCCAGTCGATTTCATCGTCCGTTTCCAAAGTAAGCTCTTTAGCGGAAAAATACTCAAATAAACTTCCCGTATAATGTTTATTGTTTATATCAATAGCAAGCTGCATTAATTCTGCCGGATTTTTAGGTTGCTTAATAAGCAAAACTTCAAGCAATCCGTCGTTCATATCAACATCCTTATCAGGAAATTTTACCATTCCGCCACCTATTTGCTTTGAATTGCAAATCGCACCGAAAACATAGCTTGAATCTATATTTATACTGTCAGTTTTAATTTTAATGTGATAGCTTTTAATTTCTGTGATTTCTTTTATTCCCTCAAGAACATATGCAAGATAGCCAAGAGTATTTTTCAAATCTCTGGGAGTATTATAGCTTGACTTTGTAAAAATACCAAAAGAAGCAGTATAAGCAAAAATTCTGTTGTTAAATGTACCTACATCTATTTTTTTTGAAAAGCCTTTTAATATGTCATGAGCCGCATCAAGAGGCTTTTTTGAAATTTTCATGCCGGAAGCAAAGTCATTTGTACTGCCTGACGGAATATACCCTACTTTTGGGAAAAGCTTGTTTTTTATAAGTCCCGACACCATTTCGTTAAATGTTCCGTCGCCACCGACACAAACTACAATATCCTTATCCTTTCCGTATTCATTTATTATCTTTTCCGGTCCGAATGAAACAGTTGTCATTTGCACACTACATTCATATGACGAAAACATACAAAGAATATCGGTAAGATATTTGTTTGATTTTTTTACTCCTGCAACAGGATTCATAATAAGCAGCAGCTTTTCAGACATGATAATCCCTTCCATAAATTGATAAAAATATTCTTTATTCTACATAAAAATATTATAGCTCATACTATTATACCTTTTTATTTCAATTTAATCAACCCATTTTTTGAATGAATTTGTATTTTTTTTATTATTATGTGTAACAAAACACAAAATTTCTTGAAAAATTCTCAAAAAAATAGTATAATAGTAAAAAATGCAAAAGTCTGGGGGTTAAGAGTTGTTTAAAACAATATATTCAAAATATCTTGTTTCCTTTGCGTTGCTTTTAGGATTCGGCTTTTTTACCATTGCATTAATTATAAGCTATGTTTTTACGAATTATTCTCTAAATTCAAAGGCAGACATAATGAACAAATCTGCAAAAGTTATTTACAGTACAATTATAAAGGACATGGGTGAGTCAAAGGAAAGCTTTTCAAATACTGTAAAGGAAAACAAAAACGATTACCACAGCCTGTTTGGTTCTTTGACGGATTATTCTAATTCAAGTATTGTGCTTATTGATAACGAAGGAAACGTAGTGTTTAAAAACGGTGAAAATAACCTTATTAAAAACACAAAAATAAGTGAAGAAGACTTGAATAAAATATGGAATTCACAGAATGGTGCTAAGCTTTCTGACCTTAACGGTCTTTTTCATACCGAAAGATTCAACTATGTATACCCCATAGAAGAAACGGTTGACGGAGAAAAAAGTCTTGCAGGTATTATATTGCTTTCCTGTTCAGACTCAGGTATGCAGAACGTGTTTGACCGGATAATAAAAGTTATTATTTTTTTAAGTTTATTTGTTTTTCTTGCAGCAATAGTGCTTGTATATTTTATTTCAAAGAAAATAACTGCTCCCATAAAACAAATTTCAAAGGCTGTGGACTCATATACAAAAGGCAACTTTGATGTGAGAATACCTGTTAAAGAAAAAGATAACGATGAAATTACAACTCTTGCTGTAGCCTTTAATAATATGGCCAAGGAGCTTGAAAAGCTTGAAAAAAACAAAAACACCTTTATTTCAAGCATTTCACATGACCTTAAAACGCCTATGACAAGTATTCAGGGTTTTATTGAGGGTATGATAGACGGAACAATTCCTGCTGAAAGGCAAGGCTATTATCTAAACGTAGTACTCAAGGAGGTAAAAAGACTTTCGCGTCTTGTAAACAGCTTACTTGACGTTTCAAGAATGGAGTCGGGAGGCTTGAAGCTTAATCCAACGTATTTTGACGTATGCGAAATGGCAAGGCTGATTCTCATTTCCTTTGAAGAAAAGATTGAAAAGTCAAAAATCAATATAGAATTTGAAGCAGATGATGACCCATCCCGTGTTTTTGCAGACAGAGATGCAATTTATCAGGTTATTTACAACATAGTGGGAAATGCCCTTAAATTCACCTATGAAAACGGAATTTTACGAATTGAAATACGAAAAATTGAGTCAGAAAACAAGTACAGTATTTCAATATATAACACAGGAATCGGAATTAAAAAAGAAGAGCTTGAGCATATATTTGACAGATTTTACAAGGCAGCTTCTTCAAGTGGACTTGATAAAACAGGAACGGGTCTTGGTCTTTACATTGCAAAAACCAAAATACAAGCTCATGGAGAAAAGATAACTGTTGACAGCGAATATGAAAAATATTGTCGCTTTACATTTACTCTTTCCATTGATGAAAGAAAACAGTAAAGAACATTTAAAAATTAAGATAATGGAGGATTATTATGTCCGAAAGCTCATATACACCATCACTTGAAAGACTTGCTCAGCATTTCAGGTCCTTACCCGGAGTAGGAAAAAAAAGTGCATACAGAATGGCGTTTGCTGTTCTTGATATGCCACAGGAAAAAGCGTTGAGCTTTGCAAATGCTATAACTGAAGCAAAAAATTCGGTTAAGACATGCAGTGTGTGTCAGAATATCTCAGAGGACGATATTTGTCGGGTGTGTGCTGACCAAAATCGAGATGAAAAGCTGATTTGTATTGTGGAAAACCCCAGAGATGTGGGAGCTATATTCAGATTGAATGAATATAAAGGCTTATTCCATGTGCTTCATGGTGTTATTTCCCCACTTGACGGAAAAACGCCGGAAATGTTAAAAATAAAAGAGCTTGTGTCAAGAATTACTTCTCTTTGCCAAAAATATTCCGAAGATGAAATAGAAGTTATCCTTGCAACAAATGCAAGCGTTGAGGGAGAGGCTACAGCGATGTATATTGCAAAGCTTCTTAGTCCTTTTGGAATAAAAATTTCAAGACTTGCCTATGGTATGCCGGTTGGAGCAGATTTGGAATATACAGACGAGGTAACTCTTTATAAAGCAATAGAGGGACGTACAAAATTATAACTTTTTTGGCGTAAGAACCAAATAATAAAACAATCTCACCCCTGTAAAGAGGTGAGATTTTCTTTTTTTTCTTCTTCTGATTCGCAACAACAGCTTTTTTGTCCGCAAGTCTTAGCCATTGGACAGCCTATGCACTTTGCTCCGCTTTTCTTTTGTTTTACAACAAAAACAATGGCTATTGCAATTATAAAGACTATTATTGCTGCCAAGAGTATATCAATCATAATAAAACCCTTTTTTCATTGTTTTTTAAGAGAGTATTCTTTATCCAGCTCTTTGTTTGTCTTTGCAATAAGTGCACAGATAATGACTATAATTGCTATTACTGCAATAAGTCCGCCAACAAAGCCTGCACCGAGCTGTTTTTCTGTAATGAGAGTACCAATCTGATATACAAGGAAGCCTACGGTAAAGCCTGTTGCAAGCTGAAGTGCAATTCCGCCCCACAGCCATTTTGCACTCTTCATTTCAGCATTCATAGCACCGATTGCCGCAAAGCAAGGAGGAGAAAAGAGGTTGAACATGAGGTATGCAAGAGCTGCTACTGCTGTTATTCCAATTTTTCCTGCAACCACATCAACTCCACCTTCAATTTCAAGGTCGTCTAAGTTGAAGAAGTTTGCAACACCATAGCATACTGCGATTGTACCAACTACGTTTTCCTTTGCGATAAAGCCTGTAATTGCCGCTGCAGCAAGCTGCCATGCTGCAATTCCCACTACAGGAAGAAGAATATAAGCAAAAGGCTGTGCGATTGTAGCAAGAATAGATGTACTTTCAGCACCCTCCTGCACAAGCTTCAATTTCCAGTCAAATGACTGCATAATCTGTACGATTGTGTTACAGATAAGAATAATTGTACCTGCTTTAACTATGTATGCCCAGCCACGTGAACACATGGATTTGACAGCTCTTATAAAGCTGGGTGCTTTATATTCGGGAAGCTCCATGATAAAGAAGCTCTTTCTTGCCTTATGACCTGCGATTTTGTTTACAAGCAATGCACCAAAGAAGATAAGCACGATACCTGCAAAGTACATTAGCGGTCCTACCCAAGTTGCATCCTTAAAGAACAGAGTAGAGAAAAGTGCAATAACCGGAAGCTTTGCTCCGCAAGGCATAAAGGGAGCAAGCATAGCAGTTGCTCTGCGTTCACGTTCATTTCTTATTGTTCTGCATGCCATAACACCCGGAATTGCACAGCCTGTACCGATAACAAAGGGAATTACTGATTTGCCCGAAAGTCCTACCTTTTTAAATATCGGGTCAAGCACTACTGTCGCTCTTGCCATATATCCACAGTCCTCAAGCAGTGCAATGAGAAAATACATTACCATAACAAGCGGCAAAAAGCCAACTACTGCAACAAAGCCGCCAATAATGCCATCAACAAGAAGTGCTTCAAGAATGGGAGAAGCACCTGCACCTGTAACAGCTCCTCTTATAATTTCCTGTAAGGATTCAAGCCATCCAACAAGGGTATCTGCTATCCACACACCCGGTCCTGCCTGTGAAATCCAGAATACAAGGTACATAACAACTGCGAATATTGGAATACCTGCCCATTTATTTGTAAGAACCGCATCAAGCTTATCCTGTGAATTCTTGACATTTGTCTTGGTGGTTCTCTTTTCAACATCTTTAACTATTTTATTTACAAAGTCAAATCTCTTTTTGTCTGCTTCAACTACAACCTTCTTGTCTGTAAGGTCAATATCGCCCTGATTATACGGTGCTTTCTGCTCCTTACCGTAAAGAGCTGCTGCTTTTTCTACAATCTCTGCAAGTCCCTTGTCGCTATTTTGCGTGGAAACCGTTTTAACAACAGGACAGCCAAGCTTCTCTGAAAGCTTTTTTGTATCAATTTTATTGTCTTTCTTTCGATTTATGTCGCTCTTGTTAAGTGCTACAACAACGGGAACTCCAAGCTCAAGCAGCTGTGTTGTGAAAAACAGGCTACGGCTGAGGTTTGTAGCATCCACGATGTTGATGATTACATCAGGATTTTCTTTCTTTACATATGAGCTTGTTATGCTTTCCTCACTTGTAAAGGGTGACATGGAATATGCACCGGGAAGGTCTACGGCTATAAGCTCATTTTCCCCCGCATACGCTTTTTTGATGGGTGCTTCCTTCATTTCAACGGTAACGCCTGCCCAGTTACCAACCTTTTCGTTTCTGCCGGTAAGTGCATTATACATTGTTGTCTTACCGCTGTTGGGATTGCCAGCAAAAGCAATTCTCATGGTATTTTCCTCCTTATATTTTGCGGTTCTTACGAACACGAAAAGAATACACTATTGGTTAGCATAGACTAACTCACGCTGTATTTTTTTGACAGCGGTTAAGCTGTCAGATTTTTATATAATAATAGCCTCAGCAAGCTGATTGTCAATGCTGTACCGTCCGTCCTTTATGGACACAACGCAACCGCCTTTGTTAAAAGAGATAACTGTAATAGGCTCACCTGCATAACAGCCTAAAGAAAACAAAAATGCATCCATATCCTCATCGTCTGTTTCTATGGCTTTTATTATATATTCCTTTTCGACTTTAGCCTGAGTTAAGTTCATTGAAAATACCTCTCTTTAGCAGTTAGCGTTCACTAACTATGATGTATTTTAGCACCAAAAAAGTTTTTTGTCAATAGATTTTG
This sequence comes from Clostridia bacterium, assembly GCA_017938055.1. GTDB lineage: Bacteria > Bacillota > Clostridia > Oscillospirales > CAG-382 > UMGS1387. Next base: position 1,338 of record JAGBCG010000232.1, on the reverse strand, counting down.
GAAAAAAATCTTATGATTTTAAATTTTTGTATTATTTGGTCGAAATGAGTAAAATACGCATCTTCAGTTTATATGTATTGCACAAATTCTGTGTTTATGCATATTTAGAAAAAGTACGCTGTTATTTTTTTTGCTCACATTATTTTGCAAAAAAAGACTTGCCCGCTTTTGTTAGCGACCAAGTCAAATTCACTGGTAGTAAAACCATATGTCAGAGAAAAGTGCATTTTAATATCTTTTCTCTTGGTTCGTGTTCTCCTTTTTGGAAAATCGAACACAAATTATTCAGCTACGGGAGCTTCTACGGGACATGTAGCTGCACAAGAGCCGCAGTCGATACAGTCGTCCTTCTTGATTTCGTACTTGCCGTCCTTTTCAAAGATAGCGTCAACAGGACATTCAGCTGCACATGCACCGCAACCGATGCATTCGTCTGTAATTACGTATGCCATTAAAATACACCTCCATATATTAATCTTAAAATCAATGAGCAGATTCCATACCATCCGTCAGCATTTGCTGAAATTCCAAAGGAATTCTCGATGATATTATATCATATATTACGGGAAATTCACATAGTTAAATTAAATAAAGTATAAATTTTTTGTAACGCCAAAGCAAATTACAGTTTGAAAGATTTAATTCTTGTTTTCAAATTTTTATAAATAACTGCAAAAATGAGAATATTGACAGCTGACTTTATTATATTGAAAGGTATTACACCTGCAACAATATAATTAGCAGCTCCGCCAAGACCGTTGACAAGTTCAGGGCTTATGAGAAAAGCTATGAGATTAAGAATAATAAAATAGTTGCTTAATACTGCAACCGCAACGGCCAATACGGTTGAGATTATCGAATTTACAGCAATGATTTTTATGTTTTTCATGGAGTTTGCTTTTCTGAACAGCCAACCTGCAACAAGCACAAACAGTGAACTTACAATAAAGTTTGAGAATTCACCGATCCAGAGAAAAAACGGATCAGGAAAGAATACATAGTGCAGAAGGTTTCTTATAAACACTACTACTGCTCCAAGAATCGGTGAGACGGTTGCAGAAACTATTAAAGCCGGCAAATCGGCAAAATCCATTTTGAAAACGTTGGTAAACGGCGGCGGTAGAATGGGAAAATGCGGAAATATATACAAAATGAAAGATAATGCTGCCAATACGCCGGTCAACGCTATTTTTTTTGCCTTATTGTTCATAGTAATCCTCTTTTCATTAAAATAATTCTTTACACATTATCCACAGAGTTTTCCACACTTTAAAAATCAATATCCACACAAATCCACACACTTTTCCACCTAAAAATATGCGTAAATGCGAGGTTTAT
>JAGBCG010000231.1 GCA_017938055.1 Clostridia bacterium | reverse complement strand
TTCAAATTTATTTATATCCAGAATGTTTGACGGATTGAGAACAGGCGAATTTCCAAAGGATTGCGTGCATTTGGTTTTAAATTCTTCTGCTTTTTCCTCGCCAATGCCATTGCTTTTTAAAATCACTGCAACATCGTTTGCAGTAAAATCGAGAGGCTCGTTCTTTTTCAGCTCGTTGTGCTCGTTTACAATCTCACGCACTTGCTCGTGAACAGACTGAACAACATCAAAGCTTAAATCCTTTTCAAGAACCTCTGCCAAAACCTGCGAAAAGGCTTGCTTTTGCATGGGTGCAGACATGGGAGGCTCTGTTTTAAACAAAGTTCCGATAAATCCATCATGAAGATTTGCTATATCTCTTGTGTAAAGCAATGCATTGTAAATGTTTGCACGTCTGTCATCAAAGCAAGGAAACATAAAGCCCATATCGGGTTTTGAAATAATCTGAGGTGCGGTGCAGGCATGAAATTCCTTGTCTGTGGGAACATATCCAAGAGCCGTTTTCCCTTCGCTAACGGGACAAACACAGCAAAGCATGTATGTAAATACACTATACGAATCTTTTTCACCGCCCTCAAGTGCATCTTCGGATTTTTGAGGAACGTCATATTTGTCAAGACAAAGCAACACAACATAGTTTTTGTCTTCAAGTGTAAGACCATCTATAATGGTGTCAAACAGCTTTTCACGTAATGTGTCATCAGTAAGCATGGTGTCAAGATTTTTCATTAAAAGACGGTGCTGTTCACTGTCGGTGACAAAATCTGTGGCAAGCTCAATGTCAATGAGATTTTTTCCCATACTTCCCGAAAGATTCTTTTTGAAAAGTGAAAGAAACTGCTCGGCTTCGGTATTCGGAATAAGAGCAAGGGAAGAGTTAATAGCTGATATTTTTTCCTTGTTTTTGTTGATGAAATAACCATATACTTTGGAAATATTGTTCTTTTCCAAAGTGAGTCTTCTTCTTATTTCATTAATTTCTCTTTGTATCATAATTCCTCACATAGTATTAAGTATTAGCTTTTTGCATATTCACAAAGTTCGCGTATTTGTGTTCTGTCGCAAAAATCACCATCAGCATCGCAAAGCTCTATGAGAAGCTTTATCATATCTGAAGGATTTTCCTTTGCCGACATGATTTTCTTTAAAGACTTGAGTGCTGCACGGTGAACAAGTGTCAATTCGTCCATTTTCATTTTTCCGAGGAAATTGAAGATTTTGACGTTTTCAGGTACACCGTTCTTGAAATTCTTTTCTAAAACTTCGCCGTCATAGTATGCTCTTACGTCAAGTGGAGTAATTCCTGTGGTGTAAATGATAATTTTTTTACCTGAAAGCTTTTCCATGTTTTTTGTGATAAGAGTAACTCCGTTTATTATTTCTGCATACAGACCGCCGCCGTAAATGACGGTGTCGTACTGTGAAAGATCATCAATTTTTATGTCTTTTGCATTCACTGCACCGCAGCCTAATTCTTCTGCAATCCAGTGTGCATAGGTTTTGGTAGAGCCGTATTTTGTCTTATATATGACTATGGTTTTGCTCATATTTTCCTCCTGTTAAAAGCGTGTATGTGTTTTACTGCAAATATATTGCAAAATATATTCAGAAACGGAAAAATATATTCTCATAGAATATACTGTTTTGTTACATTTTTATTTTCCTTTGTCGATATACACGCTTTGCGTGTTCGATATATTTTGCTTCGCAAAATTCGATATAACCTCGCTATGCTCGGTTTCGATATGATATAAATCTCGTTGCCGTAAGGCAACACATCGAGCCATAAGGCATATCGAGTTCATATTGAACATATCGAAAATCTCGTAAGAGATTTATATCGATGAATCTGTCCGCACTAAAAGTGCGACAGATTCGACATGCCCCGTCCTTGGAAACATATCTACCGCCTGAACTCTTTGTGCCTTGTATCCAAGCTTGTCAAACTCTGCCAAATCTCTTGCTAAAGTTGCAGGATCACATGAAATGTAAACAATTCTTTTAGCACCAAGTGCAGCTGTTTTTTCAACTGCACCTACGCAACCCTTTCTTGGAGGGTCGACAGTTATAACGTCGGGCTTGAGAGAAGTAATAAACGGGTCGTCAAGGGCATTTTCAGCAGCGAGTGCCACAAATTTGCCGTCAATTCCGTTAAGATGTGCGTTAAAGTCTGCATCCTTTGCGGCATCTTCTATAACTTCAACACCGTAAAGCCTTGTGCTCTTGTCGGCTATGGATATTCCTACAGAACCTGTGCCACAATATAAATCAACTAGAACGTCATCTTTGCCTAGACTTGCAAATTCCTTTGCTATTGTGTATAAAACCTCAGCTTGCTGCCTGTTTACCTGCCAGAATGATTTGAAATTTATGCGGAAGTTTTTGCCGCATAGCTCATCATATATGTAGCCGTCACCAAAAAGACATAGACTTTTCTCGCCCAAAATCACGTTGGTGCTTTTTGTGTTGAAGTTGAGAACAATGGTTTTTATAAAAGGAAATTTTTCTGTCATATCCTTAACAAACGCTGTTTGCCACACTCTTGTTGAGTTCGGATTGTCGTTTATAATAAGTGTAAGACCTGTTTCACCCGAATTTGCACTTCTCAGGAAAATGTTTCTGATAAGTCCCTTTCCTGTGGTTTCGTTATATACGGAAAGATGGTTTTCGTTTATAAAAGCAATTACAGAATCACGGATTTTAACAAAATCGGGGTTTGAAATCATACAGCTGTCGTGACATATAATTCTGTGAGAATTTGATGCGTAAAAACCAGATATTGCTTTGCCGTCCTTGTCCACACCAACGGGATATACTGCTTTGTTGCGATAGCCTGTAATGTTCTTTGCATGGTGGAACTTTTCAACCTTTAAGTCCAGACCGCCTATTCTTGATAAAGCGTCGTTGATGGTGTTTTCTTTAAAGCGAC
>JAGBCG010000230.1 GCA_017938055.1 Clostridia bacterium | reverse complement strand
GAGAAACAGACACAGAGGGCGATGAAACTGACGAATCTGAATGTCGTGCTCCGTCCTTGAATTTAGGGTCTATTTTCGGAAATCTTCGCAATTTCAGAAAGGATGACGACGAGGGTGTAACTTCAAAAACAGATGCCTCGTCCAAAAAAGAGGGTAAGAAAAAGCCTGATAAGCACAGAAAAAATCTCGAAAGCTTTTGTCAGGATTTGACGTCAAAGGCAAGAGAGGGGAAAATTGATAAGGTTGTTGGCAGGGAAAGAGAGCTTGACAGAGTGATACAGATTCTCTGCAGACGACAAAAAAACAATCCCTGTCTTATCGGTGAGCCGGGCGTTGGTAAAACGGCAATAGCTGAGGCACTTGCTCTGAAAATAGCAAACGGAAATGTGCCTTTTAAGCTGAAAAAATGCGAAGTTCATTTGCTTGACATGACAAGCATGGTGGCAGGCACTCAGTTCAGAGGACAGTTTGAAAACAGAATGAAGTCGCTTATCGAAGAAATAAAACGGCTTGGCAACATTATACTTGTCATTGACGAGGTTCACTCCATTGCGGCGGCTGGAGATGCTGAGGGCGGCATGAATGCTGCAAACATCTTAAAGCCTGCCCTGTCACGTGGTGAAGTTCAGATTATTGGTGCTACAACTCTTGCAGAATACCGCAAGCACATAGAAAAGGACTCAGCACTTGAAAGACGTTTTCAGCCTGTCGTGGTTACAGAGCCGTCAATAAAAGATTCAGTGGAGATTCTCAAGGGCATAAAGGAATATTACGAAAACTTCCACGGAATTGTTATTCCGGATGAAACGGTGGAAAAGGCGGTGGTTTTTGCCGAAAGATATATCACCGACAGATTTTTGCCCGACAAGGCTATAGACCTTCTTGACGAAGCGGCAAGCTATCTTGCACTTAATGACAAGACGGTGTTTGAAGCTGACTATTCAAAGGAAATGCTTGATAAGGCGGTGGAAAACCGACAAAAAGCAGAAGCACAGGAGCCTACCGATGAGCAGGGTGCGAATGATGAGTACTTTGCAAAGCTTGCCGAAGCCAAGAGCGAGGAATTGAAGTATAGGGAAATGTACGACAAGGCGACGGAAAAGAGAAAAGAAGTAGTTCTTCTGCCTGAGCATCTTGCAAAAGTTGTGGAAATCTGGACAGGAATTCCTGCAAGCAATATAAATGAAGATGAATTTGTAAGAATTGATGGTCTTGAAAAACGTTTAAAGAAAAGAATTATAGGTCAGGACAAGGCAATAAGTGCAGTAACACGTGCAATCAAGCGTTCACGTGCGGGAATTTACACTAAGATTAAGCCTGTATCCTTTATATTTGCAGGTCCTACGGGAGTAGGTAAAACAGAGCTTGTAAAAACGCTGTCAAATGACCTGTTTGACAGTCCCGAAGCTTTGATACGCTTAGACATGTCTGAGTTTATGGAAAAACATTCGGTGTCAAGAATTATAGGAGCACCTCCCGGTTACGTAGGCTACGACGAGGCGGGACAGCTTACCGAAAAGGTGAGAAGACGTCCATACTGTGTTGTATTGTTTGACGAGATTGAAAAGGCACACCCTGATGTACTCAATGTGCTTTTGCAGATTCTTGACGACGGCAAGGTTACGGACGCTCACGGAAAAGAGGTTAATTTCTGTAATACGGTTATTATTATGACCACTAATGCAGGCTCTCATGATACCTCAAATTCCGCAGGCTTTGCAAAGAGTCTTGACCAGGTTAATGACGACAAGACACACAAGGCTCTCTCTCAGTTTTTACGTCCTGAATTCATTAACAGAATCGACGAGATTATTACCTTTAATCAGCTGACGAGAGAGAATTTTTACAGTATTGCACAAATTATGCTCTCTGAGCTTGCCGATTCACTCGGTGCAAAAGGAATAACCCTTGAGTATACGCATCAGGTTGTTGAAAAGCTTGCGGATATGAGCTACAGTGTAAAATACGGTGCAAGAAATCTCAGACGTACTATACAAACAGAGATAGAAGACAAGGCTTCAGAGCTGATTATTTCAAGCTATGACAGCAAAATAAGTGGCATTTCCATTTATGTGGAAGAAAACGAAATAAGAGTTATTGTAACAAAAAATAAATAAAAATGAAAAATGAGGAGTATTTATTATGTCAAAAAAACCTACACTTGCAGTTATGGCGGCAGGCATGGGCAGCCGCTTTGGAGGCTTAAAGCAGATTGAGCCTGTTGGTCCCCACGGAGAAATTATACTTGAATATTAGGTATATGATGCTATTGAAGCAGGCTTTGGAAAGGCCGTATTTATAATCAAAAAGGCTATTGAAAAGGATTTTCGTGAAATCATCGGCAAGAGAATTGAAAAGATGATAGATGTTGAATATGCTTTTCAGGAGCTTGATAAAATACCCGCTCCTTACACAATTCCCGAAGGCAGAGTAAAGCCCTGGGGAACAGGTCATGCAATTCTCTGTGCAAGAGAATTTATTGATTCTCCTTTTGCAGTTATCAATGCAGACGATTTTTACGGCAGAAGCGGTTATGCAGAGCTTGCAAAGCATTTTGAAACAAGCAACGAAACCTGTCTTGTTGGCTTTAAGCTCAACAACACCGTAACCGAAAACGGTACTGTTTCAAGAGGTATCTGTGCTGTCGAAAACGGTTATCTTAAAAAGGTTACGGAAACACATGAAATTCCTGCAGACAACGATTTTCCTGAAGATACAATAGCCTCCATGAACATGTGGGGTCTTATGCCTTCCATCTTTGATGTGCTTGAAATCGGATTTGAAAAGTTCCTTGCACAGAGCGGCAAAGAGCTTAAGAGCGAATATCTGCTGCCCTTTATTATTGACGAAATGATTCAGACAAAAGGTGAAAAGGTTAAGGTTCTTACTGCTACAGATAAGTGGTATGGTGTTACATATAAGGAAGACAAACCCTCCGTTGTAAATGCTATTGCGGATTATTGCAAAAAGGGTCTTTATCCTAAGTTTGACTAAAACAGTCATATTGCACACGGGTCGGTGACCGCATCGGCCCTGTGTTTTTTTGTTAAGGACTTTTTTGCAGAAAAAATGCAAAATCTTAAAAAAACTATTGACATACAGTATTCTATATGCTATAATTTATCACGTTATCACTTTAATTGGATAAAGTGATGAAGTGAACGGCGATATAAAAGCCTTTGCAAAAGAGAAAAAAAGGAAGAAAGATAAAGAAAAATGAGTGTTAAGAGAAAGAATATTCCCGACGGAATGAGGGATATGATTTATTCAGAAAACAAGGCGGAGAAAGTCCTTGGTGAAAAAATAGCCGCTTTATATGAAAAAAGAGGCTATGGCTGTGTTGTGACTCCGGCACTGGAGTATTATGATGTGTTTAATTTTGACAGCCAGACAATTCCTGAGGAGAATATGTTCAAGCTTACCGATAAAAGCGGAAGACTTGTTGTTATGCGTCCCGACAATACAACGCCCATGGCAAGAATTGCGGCGACACGTCTGCAAAACGCTCCCCGTCCCTTAAAGCTGTATTATAATCAGAACGTCTTCAGAATCTCAAAGGACTATTCGGGAAAGCGTAGCGAGTTTGCACAGACGGGTATAGAAATTATCGGCGGCGACAGCAAAAGAGCAGATATAGAGGCTGTGGTTACAGCACTCAGAACACTTCGTGAAGTAAGCGGCTTTTACGGCGGAAATGTAAATTATAAGCTGGAGCTTGGTCATGCACACTTCTGCAAGGCGTTACTTGATGCGGCAAAGCTTTCGGATGAGGCAAGAGAGCTTGTTACAAAGTATATAGGTGCAAAAAACTCATCTTCTCTTGAAGTTATGGGTGCAGATAATAAGCTTGATACTGCGTTTATGGAAAAAATAAGACAGATTCCAAGACTTTATGGTACAAAGTCTGTAATTGCAAAGGCAAGAGAGCTTTGCTTGGGCGTAGAAAACGCCACTTATGCACTTGATTATCTTGAGGAAATTTACGATATACTTGATGCAAACGGATTTTCCGAAAATATTTCCATAGACCTTGCAACCGTCAATGACATGGACTACTATACGGGTGTTGTTTTCAGAGGCTACATTGACTATACCGGCGAGGCTGTGCTTGGCGGAGGCAGATACGATAATCTCATGTCAAACTTTGGCACAGATGAGGGTGCAACAGGCTTTGGTTTAAATCTTAGCGTTGTTGCGGACAAGCTGTCAAGAGCTGTGGGTGTAGAAGAAACAACAGAGAAAAAGGTGCTTGTACATTACGGTGACACATCGCTTCTTGCTAAGGCACTTAATTATATTGAAAATTGCGGAAATGTTGCTGTGCTCAGCTGTTTTGACAGTGTGGAAAAGGCTGTGGAATATGCAAAGAACAGCGGAATTTCAAAGGTGACAGAGGTTACGTCAAGCGGTATTGCGGAGGTGTGGCAGGAATGATAAGAATTGCACTGACAAAGGGAAGAATAGAAGAAAAAGCAGTGGAAATCTTTGAGAAAATCGGCTTTGACTGCTCTGAGCTTCACAATAAAGGAAGAAAGCTGTTTTTCAATATAGGCAAGGACGTACAGGTGGTGCTTGCAAAGGCAAACGACGTTGTTACTTACGTTGACCATGGCGTGTGTGATATGGGCGTTGTAGGCAAGGATACTATAATGGAAATGGGACGGAATTTATACGAATGTCTTGATTTAGGCTTTGGAAAATGTCGTTTCGCACTTGCCTGTAAAAAGGGAACTGACTTTTTTGAGGGCTACGGACATAAAATTGTAGCCTCCAAATATCCAAACGTAACAAAGGAATATTTCAGAGGACAGGGACTTGACGTTGAAGTTGTTAAAATAGACGGCTCGGTGGAGCTTGCACCGCTTCTTGGTCTTTCCGATGGTATTGTGGATATTGTTGAAACAGGCTCTACCTTAAAGGAAAACGGACTTGAGGTTGTGCGTGACGTTGCACCCATAAGTGCAAGACTTATTGTAAATCCTGCAAGTCTTAAGCTTAAAAAGAACGGCATTGATAAGATTATTGACAGTATTGCGGCTGTGCTTTAAAATGACATAAAGAGGAAAATAAAAATGCTTAACATATACAAATTAGGAACAAAAGAATGTGACGAATTTTTGGGTAAGCTTTCAAAGAGAGCACAAAGTCCCGAAAAGTGGGTTATAGATACCGTCAACGAAATTCTTGATAATGTAAGACTGAACGGCGACAAGGCTGTTCTTGAATATACAGAAAAATTCGATAAGGTTTCTCTTACTCCTCAAACCCTTGAAATGTCAAAGGCTGATCTTGAAAAAGCGGCACAGGGCGTTGACAGGGATTTGTATGCCACAATGGAAAAAGCGGCAGCTAATATAAGAAAATATCATGAAAAGCAACTAAGAAAGACCTTTTTCATGGACGAGGACAAGGACAAGACCATCGGCATGAGAATTACACCCATGAGAAGAGCCGGAATATATGTTCCCGGTGGAAGTGCGGCATATCCCTCAAGCGTGCTTATGAATTGCATACCTGCAAAGGTTGCGGGTGTAAAGGAAATCATCATGACAACACCCTTGCGTGACGGAAAAATACCTGCTCCTGTTGCTGCGGCAGCACTTATTTCAGGGGTTGACAGGGTATTTCTTTGCGGCGGAGCACAGGCGGTGGCGGCTTTGGCTTATGGAACGCAAACAATTCCTCAGGTTGACGTAATAGCAGGTCCGGGAAATGTTTTTGTTGCGACGGCAAAGCGACTTGTTTATGGTACTGTTGATATTGATATGATAGCAGGACCGAGTGAGGTTTTGGTTGTTGCGGATAAAAATGCCAATCCAAGCTATATTGCAGCGGACCTTCTCAGTCAGGCAGAACATGATGCTCTTGCTTCAAGCGTGCTTGTGACGGACAGTGAGGATTTGGCAAACAAAGTGGCTTTTGAGATTGAAAAACAGCTTGCATCACTTGAAAGAACGGATATCGCAGGTAAATCTATAGATAATTTCGGTGCAGCAATAGTTTGTGAAAATATGGACTTAGCGTTTGAAATGGCAAATGCCATAGCTCCTGAACACCTTGAGGTGCTCACTTGTGACCCTATGGCTGACCTTGATAAAGTCAGAAACGCAGGCTCTATTTTCCTCGGCGAGTATTCTCCTGAACCTTTAGGCGATTACTTCGCAGGTACAAACCATGTGCTCCCAACAAACGGAACCGCACGTTTCGCTTCACCTTTGTCGGTGGATACTTTTATTAAGAAGTCCGGCGTGATTTTCTACTCCCGTCAAGGTCTTACAGATTATAAGGATGACATTGTACGCTTTGCAGAAAGCGAAGGTCTTACAGCTCACGCAAATTCTATAAAAGTTAGATTTAAATCATGAAGGAGTACGGTCGCTTTAAATAAGGTACCCAGCTTTGCTGGGTTCGAGATTTCAACCGAATCAAAGATTCGGGAAATCACGAAAAGCTCCGCAAGAACTTTATTTTGGCTGTCGCCTTTGACAAACTTAATTGATAGCTGCAATTTAAATTTACAAAAAATATACACAGCATTTTTCTATAAAAGATTTTGCTCATAGCTTTTTTGAGGAAGGAAGGCACCCCGCCGTGGAGGGAAGTCAGCGGAAGGCGTGCGAGATGAGTTTATAGTTTTTACAGCACCTTTTTGTGTCAAAGCGAAAAAGGCTGTCATGGATGCAGAAAGAAGCTTTTGACACAAAAAGCAATTAGCAGGTTACTGATTTCACGTCTGAGCCATCCCTCCATTGAGGGGAGATTTTTTGGTTCTTTTGTATCGGGACAAAAGAACACCCGCCGACCGCAGTGGGCATGTCCTGACGGACAAAAAAGTAATTATTAAAGAGAGAAAAAACATGTTCAACAAAAACTTATTTGCAAACAAACTAAAGGGAATAGAGCCGTATGTTGTTGATACGGGAAAATATAAAGCACGTCTTGATGCAAACGAAAGCTTCATTCCTCTGCGTGAGGATATACGCAAAAAGCTGTGCGAAGTAATAGAAAGCTTTGATTTCAACAGATATCCCGACCCACACGCAAACGATTTGAAAGTTGCTTTTTGTGACTATTACGGCTTAAAGACGGGGAATGTGTGTGTCGGCAACGGCTCAGACGAAATAATTAGTCTGCTTATGAACTGCTTTGTGGATTTTGGAAAATCGGTCATGGTATTTACTCCTGATTTTTCAATGTACGCTTTCTATGCTTCTCTTGTAGGACTCAGTGTTGTGCAGTGTCCTAAAAAGGCGGATTTTAGTATAGACTTTGACCTTGCTGAAAAGGCAATAAAGGAAAACGACGTAAAGCTTGTGATTTTTTCAAACCCTTGTAATCCCACAGGTAAAATAGAAAAGAAGTCAGATATAAAAGAGCTTGCACAAAAATGTCCTGAAACAATTTTTGTTGTTGATGAGGCGTATATGGATTTTGCAAGCATCAAAAATACCGAAAGCTTTTTGAAGGAAACAGAAGAATATGAGAATCTGATTGTGCTTAAAACACTGTCAAAGGCTCTGGGTGCGGCAGCTCTGCGACTTGGTTTTCTGGTGGCGGACAAGAAGTTTTGCGACATGTTATTTGCAGTAAAAAGTCCGTATAACGTAAACGGATTGTCGCAGAAGTGCGGTGAAGTATTGCTTAAAGAAAAAGCGTATCTTGATGAATGTACAAAATCTTTGTGTGATTCCTGTGAATCGCTTTATAAGGAAATTGTTCGCAGCGGTATAGGAAAACCTGATGCTACATATACAAATTTTGTATTTTTTAAGGACGAAAGAGCACAGGAAAAACAGACATTTTTACGTGAGAATGGCGTGCTTATAAGAAAATTTGGCATTGACGGCGGTGCTTTGAGAATCACAAGCGGCACAAGTGAGGAAAATGCACTTGTTGTTAAAACTCTTGGTGAATTTAAAAACTGAAAGGTTGGTTTTTTATGAGAAAGGCTGAAATTAAAAGAACTACTCGTGAAACAGACATTACTCTTTGCCTTGCGGTGCTTGAATACGGCTGTAAAGGCTCTTTTAAGGGTACAAGCGGCATAGGATTTTTTGACCATATGCTGAGTGCTTTTGCTTCCCACGGAGGATTTGATATTACCCTTGAATGTAAGGGTGACCTTGAGGTTGACGGTCATCACACTGTGGAGGATGTTGGTATTGTGCTGGGAACAGCCCTCAGAGAAGCGGCTGGTGACATGAAAGGAATCAAGCGTTTTTCGGACATTTTACTTCCTATGGACGAAGCACTTGTAATGTGTGCACTTGATTTTTCAGCACGTGCTTTTCTCGCCTTTGACAGTGATTTTCGTGCTGGCATGATAGGCGATTACGACACGCAACTCACAGTGGAATTCATGCGTGCTCTTGCAACAAATGCAGGTATTACGCTTCATTTGAAAAAAATGTATGGTGAAAATGACCATCATGTTACTGAGGCAATATATAAGGCTTGCGGAAAGTGTGTTGGTGACGCCTTGCGTATTGTTTCAGACCAGGTTATGAGTACTAAGGGTGTTTTATGAAAACTGTGATAATTGATTACGGAATGGGAAATCTTCATTCTGTTAAAAATGCGTTCGAGTTTATTGGACAACAGGTTGTTATCAGCTCGGATTTTAAAGATTTTGATAAAGCAGATGCTTTGATTTTGCCGGGCGTAGGTGCTTTTCCCGATGCTTCAAAGGTTTTATACGAAAGTGGTGCGGCAGAAAAAATTATTGAGCTTTGCACTGTAAAAAATAAGCCGCTTCTGGGAATTTGCCTTGGTATGCAGCTGCTTCTTGACGAAAGTGATGAGGTAAAACTTTCAAAGGGTCTTGGTCTTATACACGGCAGATGTGAAAGAATTGCAGACACCGGTCTTAAAATTCCACATATGGGTTGGAATGACCTTGTTGTTGATGACGATAGCTGTCCGTTGTTGGCTGATACAAGAACAGGTGATTATGTTTATTTCGTTCACTCCTTTAAGGCAAATTTGGCAGACAAATCAAACCTTTGTGCACATACTTTTTATGGTGAAGATATCCCTGCTGTTATCGGCAACGGAAAAAATGTCTTTGGTGCTCAGTTCCATCCCGAAAAGAGTGAAAAGGTGGGACTCGGAATGTTAAAGAGCTTTGCAGAGTTTGTAAAGCAGAGATAACTTACTTTTTCTTTTCCGAAAAAGAAAAAGTAAGCAAAAAGAAAAGAGCTAACCATTTTATTTATCAAACAATTCATGAACGGCGACAGCCAAATAAAGTTCTTTGCGGAGCTTTTCCGTGATTTCCCAAATCTTTGATTTGGTTGAAATCTCGTACTCATCGAGCAATGCGAGAGGAGCTACATTATAGAAAGCGACAATAACCCGACATAAAACTAACTTCAGGAGTAAATATGTTAGCAAAAAGAATAATTCCCTGTCTTGACGTAAAAGACGGCAGGGTAGTAAAAGGTGTAAATTTTGTAGGATTGAGAGATGCAGGAGACCCTGTAGAAACGGCGGAGTTTTACAACACACAAGGTGCAGATGAAATTGTATTTCTTGACATAACAGCGTCCCACGAGCAAAGAAAAACAATGGTTGATGTTGTAGAAAAAACGGCGAGAAAGGTATTCATGCCACTAACTGTCGGCGGTGGAATCAGCGACGTTGAAGACTATCGCAGAATGTTAAATGCAGGTGCTGACAAGGTTGCGGTGAACTCTGCTGCAGTAAAGGACAAATATCTTGTGGCACGAGCTGCCGACAAATTTGGTTCACAGTGTGTTGTTGTTGCCATTGATGCAAAAAGAACGGAAAATGGTTTTAATGTATACATTCACGGCGGAAGAACAGACACAGGAATTGATGCTGTGCAGTGGGCAAAAGAGGTCGAAAGTCTTGGGTGTGGTGAGATACTACTTACAAGCATGGATGCCGACGGCACAAAAAACGGCTTTGACATAGAGCTTACGGACATCATTTCAAAAACCGTGAACATTCCCATAATTGCCAGCGGGGGCTGTGGAACACTGCAGCATTTTGCAGACGTCTTTGAGAAAACAGGTGCAGATGCGGCACTTGCAGCAACGCTTTTTCATTTCAGGGAGCTTTCAATAGGCGAAGTGAAGGACTATTTAAAGGAGAGAGGCATATGGGTAAGACGATAATTGATATTAATAATCTTGATAAATATTTTGTAAAATCAGAGCTTATTCCCGCCATTGTACAGGATGTTGAAAACGGCGATGTTCTTATGCTTGCGTACATGAACAAAGAGTCGCTTTCAAAGACTCTTGAAACGGGCTATACATGGTTTTACAGCCGTTCAAGGCAGCAGCTGTGGAACAAGGGTGCAACAAGCGGTCATTTACAGAAAATTGTAGAAATGTACTCTGATTGTGATGACGACACCTTTCTTGTAAAGGTGCTTCAGACAGGTCCTGCGTGTCACACAGGCAAAAGAAGCTGTTTCTTTAATAAAATAATG
>JAGBCG010000229.1 GCA_017938055.1 Clostridia bacterium | reverse complement strand
TTATGATTCTGTTTAAGAAAACACCCTACATTGATTGTCTTATAAATCTTTTAATCACTCTTTTAGTCTTTAACAGCATTGATTTTCTTGACGGGCCGTATGCTGCAAAAATGTTTGTGCTTTGCTTTTATACAATCTGGGTTGTTCTTCCCTTTAAAATACTTATTCTTACAAGTGCCCTTGCAAGTGTAAACCCCGACTATTACAATGCTGCAAGAATTGACGGCACAAGCCGTTTTCGCACTTTTACACGAATTACTCTTCCCATGATTTCTCCCATGATTTTTTATCTTGTAATAACCGGCTTTATCGGTGCATTCAAGGCTTACAGTGATGCTGTGGCAATTTTCGGCACCGACCTTAATTCTGCGGGCATGAACACTGTTGTTGGCTACATCTATGACATGCTTTACGGCGACAGTGGGGGTTATCCGTCATTTGCCTCTGCTTGTGCCATAATTCTCTTTACAGTTGTTCTGACAATTACATGCATAAACCTCTTATTGAGTAAAAAGCATGTTCATCACTGACGGAGGTTTCATTATGGAAAATAAAATTAATTTCGACAAAACCGTCAGGCATAAAAAAACGCTCTCTGCAGCAATAAAGGCTATAACGTATACTTTTCTTATATTTTGGGCAATAATTGTACTTTTCCCATTTTACTGGATGCTTCTCACATCTGTAAAAAGCTATGGTGCTTACACAGGTGAATATATTCCAAAATTTTTCACACTCTCGCCCACTTTTGAAAACTATTTTACTGCCTTTAATGCTGTTCCTCTTGGCAAATATTTTATCAACACCGTAATTTTCACCCTTATTACCACATTTATAATGCTTATCGTAATAATTCCCTGTGCTTTTGCCTTTGCAAGACTACAGTTCAAGGGTAAAAATCTTCTTTTTACTCTCATTCTTGCTCTTATGATGATACCAAACGAGCTGGTTATTATCACAAACTTTGTAACAGTAACCACTCTAAATTTACGCAACACCTTTGCAGGTCTTATTTTTCCCTCTGTTATGTCGGTGTTTTACATGTATCTTTTAAAAGAACAATTTGAGCAGATTCCAGATGAGATGTATTATGCTGCAAAGGTTGACGGTACGGGTGATTTCAAATACATGTGCCGTGTTATGATTCCTCTTTGCCGTCCTACCATAATCACCGTTATTATCCTTAAGATTATTGAGTGTTGGAATTCTTTTGTATGGCCAAGACTCATTACTGACGATGCATCTTATTTTCTTGTTTCAAACGGTATACAGGAAATTCGTGAAAACGGCTTTGGCAGAGAGAACATTCCCGCCATGATGGCAGCTGTCGTTTCTATCTCACTGCCACTTATAATACTCTTTCTTGTTTTTCGTAACAAAATCATGCAAGGCGTTGCGAGAGGAGGCACAAAGGGATGAAAAAATTTATTACTTTTTTGATATTTCCCTTGATTATTTTAGTTATTCTCTGCTCCTGCCACGGAAAAATAGACTCAAAGCCCTTTGAAATTCCAAAAGACTTTGATGAAAATGCTCATTATGAAATTTCCTTTTGGGCAAAAAACGACACCAACATAACTCAAACCGAAATTTACAAAAATGCAATAGACGACTTTCAGAAGCTTTACCCCAATATTACAGTAAATCTTCGTCTGTACAACGACTACGGAAAAATTTACAACGATGTTATTACCAATATTTCAACCGGTACTACTCCCAATGTGTGCATTACCTACCCTGATCACATTGCAACTTATCTTACGGGCAAGGACAAAGTTGTTCCCCTTGATTATCTTATGTCTGATGAAAACTATGGTCTTGGTGGAAAAAAGCTCAGGTTTGATTCCCCTGAAAAACACGAAATTATACCGCAGTTTTTAAACGAGGGAGTTTTATCTTCTCGTCAATACGCTCTGCCCTTTATGCGTTCAACAGAGGCATGCTACGTGAATAAAACGTATGTTGAAAAGCTTGGATTTACTCTTCCCGAAGCTCTTACATGGGACTTTATTTTTGAGGTTTCAGAAAAGGCTCTTCAAAAGGACAATGATGGAAATTTTGCTGTCAATGGTCAAAAGGTGATGATTCCATTTATTTACAAATCCACCGACAACATGATGATACACATGCTAAAGCAGCTTAATTTGCCTTATTCTGACGAAAACGGAAATATTCTCATTTTCAACCAACACACCGAAAAGTTACTTTTTGACATTGCACAGCACGCACAATCAAGAGCTTTTTCTACCTTTAAAATTTCAGGTTATCCTGCAAACTTTCTCAACGCCGGTCAATGCATTTTTGCAGTAGACTCCACAGCAGGTGCTACATGGATGGGTTGCGATGCTCCTCTTATTGATATAAGTGAAGAAAAATTGGTAAAATTTGAAACAGTTGTCATGGAAATTCCCCAATTTGACGTTGATAATCCTGTTATGATTTCGCAAGGACCGTCAATTTGTCTATTTAACAAGCAAGACTCAGGTGAAGTTATGGCCTCATGGCTATTTATGCAGTATTTGCTCACAAACGATGTACAAATCTCTTATTCTATGACCGAAGGATATGTTCCCGTCACCTCCAAAGCACAAAATTCACAACAATATACAAGCTATCTTTCTTCAAGTGGAGATGACAACAATTTATATTATTCAATTAAGTTAGATGCTTCAAAGCTTTTACTTGACAACACAGACAACACTTTTGTGACGCCTGTCTTTAACGGCTCTGCTTCTCTAAGAAGTGCCGCAGGACAAATGATTGAAGAAATTACAAAATCCTCACGGCGAAACGAAAAGGTTGACAGTGAGTATATCCAAAAGCTATACGGCGATATGAATTCATTATACAGGCTAAGTGATATTTCCTCAGGCGGCAGTGCAAAAAAAGAGCTTGGTCCTTTGCCCGTACAGTCGGTTATCTTCCTTGGCTGTCTTGTTACTTTATGGCTTCTTATTATTATATACGTTATCATTTGCAGAAAAAAAGCTCAAAAATAGTGTTTGTGTATTGACTTATTCTGAAAAAGTTGTATAATATTTGTAAGTAAAAACTAAATTTATTTCATTAAGGAGAATTTTACTATGAAAAAGTTTTTAACATTACTCTTAGTTCTCGCACTTGCCATGACAGCTCTTATCGGCTGTACTAACGAAGCTGAAAAACCCGAAACAGAGGTTGAAGTAGAAACAGACGTTGAAACAGAAGTTCAAGCTGAAGCCGAAGTTGAAGCTGAACCAGAGCTTGAGACTGTAACCGAAGAAGTTGCTGTTATGACATACGAAGAATACGTTGCAGCTGAGCTTGATGCTCCTGTTGTTATCGAAGCTTATGTACAGGGCAAGCAGTCCTGGTGGGACAACAAGGCAACCGTTTATGCTCAGGACGAGGATGGTGCATACTTTATGTATGAGATGGCTTGCTCTGAAGAAGATTATGCACTTTTAGAGAATGGTACAAAAATCAGAGTATCAGGCTTCAAGGCCGAATGGGCAGGAGAAGTTGAAATTGTTGATGCTACATTTGAAATCGTTGAGGGTGCAGAAGCATATATTGCAACACCAGTTGATGCGACTGCATGGCTTGGTACAGACGAGCTTATCAAGCATCAGAACGAGCTTGTTTATTTCACAGGTCTTACCGTTGAAGAAATCACTTTCAAGAACGAAGGTGGCGATGACATCTACGTTAAGCTTTCAAAGGACGGACAAACATACGATTTCTGCGTTGAATACTACCTTACAGGCGAGGATACAGAAGTTTATCAGGCTGTAAGTGCTTTAAATACAGGCGACGTTATTGACGTTACAGGCTTCCTGTACTGGTATGAGGGAGTTAACACACACATCACATCCATTACTGTTGCTGAATAATTGAGTTTAAAAATATTTTTGGGCTGTCATAATGACAGCCCTTATTTTTATGCAATGATATGAGATTATGACACAATTAATTCAGTACAAAACATCAATCACATCTTTGACATATCCTTATTTTCGACTTCAAAATAAGCTCTCGCATGGTAACAAACAGGACATACGTCGGGTGCTTTCTTTCCTATCTCAACGTGACCGCATACTCTACACACCCACATTACTTCTTCGCATCTCTCAAAGACCTTATCCATTTCAACCATTTTAAGCATTTCAAGGAAGCGTTCCTCAT
>JAGBCG010000228.1 GCA_017938055.1 Clostridia bacterium | reverse complement strand
GCATCCATGTCCATACCAAACATACCGCCCTCGTTCATTATATTTTCCATTTCCTCGCTGAGAGAATCAAGCTGTTCCTCATCGATTCCCATTTTTTCTATCATATCGGTAACAGGCTTTATACCAAGGTCCTTTGCACAAAGTATGCAATATCCCTCGTTCTGTACCTTACCCGCCATATCCATCCGCTGAACAAAGACTATGGCAGGTCTTTTTTTACATTTAGAGCAAAGTGTCGCCATGAGATTTTCCTTTCAAAAGTAGTGTAAGCCTTACTGTGCCTTGTTTTCGTCAGGTTGCTTTGAATTCATTTCAGCAACAATATACATAATACCCGCAAAAACAAAGTAAACACATATCGCAATGCAAAGTCCCGTTACCACGCCCTTTGACAAATCCTTGCCGAAGAGAATGTCAACACACACAAAAGCAAAGACAAAAAATGTTGCAAGCTTTCCGAAAATATTCGATTTAACAACCTTTTTCTTGTTTCTGAATACCACAAGAGCACCGATTAATGTACCAAGCTCTTTAATAAAATACAGTACAGGCATCCATAAAGGAACAAGCTGTGTCAGATACAGACACACAAATGCTGAAAACTGAGTAAGCTTATCGGCAAATGGGTCAAGAAATTTACCAAGGTCTGATATATAGTTGTACTTTCTTGCAATGTATCCGTCAAGCACGTCAGTAAGGCCCGACAGGATAAACACAACAACAGCACCGGTGTGCTTTCCCGTCATAAACATATATACAAACACCGGCACAAGTAATATTCTTATCACCGACAACAAATTTGGAATGTCTTTCTTCTTCATAGTTATTCCTCTCAAATTTAAAAATTACTCACTAAAAGAATTTCCCGAAAAGCAAAAGGAAAAAGGGATTTATCCTTGACAAAAAGCCATACAGCACAGTGTCGTTTTCCATACCTGTATAAATAACGGGGTTTTCGGGAATACACGGCAGTATGCTTTTTATGACCATACATAAAACAAAAGCATAAAACACACCTAACACAAATCCAAGAATAAGTCCGCCCGCCGTGTTGAGAGGGCGTAAAAAGGACAGCCTGAAAAGTCCTGACAAAATAACGGACAAAATATAACAAATAAGCAATACCGCCACGAATACTATCACTGTACCAAGAACATTGCTCAGAGCTTCAAGCACAGGCAGTGCCACCGACTCTGACAGCACAGCCGAAGCGTTATCCGCCCCGTCTTCAAGTGACGCTGTATATTTATCAAGCTCCTTTTGGGTATCAACACCCATGTTTTCAAGCTGTTTTATAAATGCCGATTCGCTTAGCTTTTCGTAAGCTGCAGCAGAGTTGCTTTCTGCCTGCTCTTCAAAGTACTGTTCAAGCTTTTTCTCTGTGCTGATACATATATCCTCGTATGCATCGGTAGATCTGATAAACTCACCCGCACAAGAGCCGAAAAGATATGCCGTAATCAGTGCAATTATAACAGAAGCAAGGCCGAAAACTGTCTTTACCAGACCTTTTCTGTAGCCCCTTACTGTATTTATGATAATCAGCACCGCCAATGCCGCATCAACAATATACTGCAT
>JAGBCG010000019.1 GCA_017938055.1 Clostridia bacterium | reverse complement strand
GACGGTACTCATTACAAGGTACACGCCGATCAGTTTTATTTCAAAAAGGAAACAACGCAGAATCACAAATGCGAGGAGTGCGGACACGTTCTCTGGGGAGTACTCAATCCCGACGACCACGATATCCGTCATAACGATTGGGTTAAGATTGGTGGTTACGGCTTTGTGTACCGCAAATTTGCTCACAGACACCTTGAGAAAACAAAGGACCAAAAGGTACTCTTAAAGCTTGAGGAGATAATCTCAAATCCCGACTGTGTGTTTATCGCAAAAGGAGCATACAACAGATACTCCATGAGCGATTACATCTCGGAACGCTTCAAAAGCATTGACGGCGTTATCCTTGATGAGCTTCATCAGTTCAAGGGCGACAGCGGACAGGGCGATGCAATGGAAACACTTGTTGGCTGCAGTAAGAAGGTCATAGGTATGACCGCTACTCTTATCAACGGCTATTCAAGCGGACTTTTCTATCTGCTCTACCGCATAGTTCCTCACCTTATGAAGATAGACAACAAGGACTATGACAATCCCGGTTCATTCAACGGCGAATACGGCGTTACAGAGGCAACGTATGAACTTGAAGAAAGCGAGTTTAATGCCAACAGTAAAAGCCGCCGTAAGAAGCTCCACGAGCGTCAGAAGCCGGGTGTTTCTCCTCTTGTATATTCACGGTTCCTTATCGACTGTGCAGTGTTCCTTTCTCTTAACGATATGGGAAAGCATCTGCCCGACTATGAGGAAATACCCGTTGAGCTTAATCTCTCACCTGAGATTGAAGAGGAATACAAGAGAATCGAGAACTCTTACCGAAACTGTATGAACCGTCGTGATGGCACATCAAGAAAGCTTATGTCAAGCTTTTTAAGTCTTCTCACTACATATCCGGATCAGCCCTACGATGCCGAGCCGATATATTATCCAAAGAGTGATGAAGCGGTGGTTGTTCCAAAGTCACTTTCAGACTTTGACGAACAGCACGAAAAGGACGTAGCAACTCTTGATATTGTTAAGCGAAAGGTTGACAGCGGCGAGCGAGTACTTATCTACACAAGCTGGGTAAAAATCGACACACAGGATAAACTCAAAAAATTGCTTGAGGAACAAGGCTACAAGGTAGCACTACTTGAACAAAAGGTATCACCCGAAAAGCGTGAAGAATGGGTTGCAAAAAAGGTTGAGGCAGGAATTGATGTACTTATCACAAATCCGAGTCTTGTTGAAACGGGACTTGACCTCAATGCCTTTACTACACTCATCTATTACAACATCGGGTATAACTTATTCACTTTCCGTCAGAGTTCAAGGCGGTCTTGGCGTATAAACCAGACGGCACCACGAATTGAAGTATATATCCTTTACTACAAGGGAGTTATGCAGGCAAGAGCTATTCGCCTTATGGCATCAAAGCTTGCTGCTGCTACTCTTGTTGAAGGTAACTTCTCGGATGAAGGACTTGCGGCAATGAGTGACTGTACCGATATGACCTCGCAGCTCGCACGAGAGCTTACAAAAGGCATTCGTGACGAGGTTGAGGATGTTGGTGCTATGTTCAAGAAAATGGCTATTATCAAGGATACATCGGTTCCTGAAGATAACGAGGAAGATTACATCATCACAGATGATGCTACGGAAGAAATGAAACCTGTTACATCCACAAAGGTTGAAACAGTCAAAATCCTTTCCGTCTCCGAAAAGCTTCAGAAGGCAATGCTACTTGCAAAGCAGGCTACAAGCGGTAAGACAAGATTGAGTTTTCCGGCTACAAACAATGAAGATGTGCCTGTCGGTACACAGTTTACTCTGTTCGACGTGGCATAAGAAAGGATAAACAAAATGAGGTTTACAGTAAACAGAAAAATAATGCTGGAGCATCTTAAAACGATGTCGGCAATGATACCCAAATCAAGTACAGTTCCCGAGCTCAAGGGTTTTCTTGTTGAAGCCAATGAGGACGACGGATACTTGTACCTTACGGCAAACTGCTTTGAAGCAGCAATACAGCGAAAGCTTACTGCAGGTATTGAATCGGGTGGCTTTTTTGTGCTTGATGCCAGAATGCTTGTTGGAATACTCTCACATCTTGCAGGTGATGAGACTCACTTTGAGATGGAGAGTGCAGGAAGTGTAAAGATAACCGGCGAGAGCTGTACATACACAATGAATGTTCTTGACGGCAAGACTTTTCCACGCCCTGAAATTCCTTTTCCCGACGGTACAGTAAAGGTATCGGGAATAAAGAAGCTTTACGGCAAAACAAGCAGTGCTACTCATAAGGAAGTAACAAACATCTTAAGCGGTATTCATATCGAGATTACACCAAAAGGTATTACAGCAACAGGCTGTGACTCAAGGTGTATTGCAACCGCCCGTCTTGAACAGGACTGTGGCGGCAGTATGGACTTTACCATTCCAAAAGCGACTTTATCATATCTTGCATCTGCTGCAGGTGATGAAGAGCTTGAGGTCGGAAGAAGCGGCGTTTTCATTATCTTTATGAAAGAAGGTATGCTTTTCTCGGCAAAGAAAATGGCAAAGGAATATGTGAATACGGGTATGATACTTGATTCCTTAAAGCCTATGTACGAAGCAAAGCTTGAGTTCAAGGATTTCAAAGAGCAGGTACAGTATGCAAGTGACATTTCGGCAATGGGTGTTGAGAACTCTTATGTAAGACTTGATTTCGGTGAGGAAAAGATTACTCTTTCCACCACCAATGACGTCGGCTGTGCTACATATTCTGTAGGTGCAGTGAGAATCAACGGTGACTCCGAACACAGCTTCTATTACCCCTCGGCAATGCTTAAGGATATATTTAAGACTGTTGACGGCACTATGATTTTAAGTCTTGATAAGCGAGGTTATCTTCTTGTTTTCAACAAGTACGATAAATATCTTCTTACACCGATACCGGCTACAACTGTTGAAAAGCAATTCTTGAAATACGAGGAACACAAGAAAAAGGCACGCGGCGAAATTACTGCTGAAAAGACAGGTAAGAAGTCACGCTCTACTGCAAGAAAAGCAGCATAGGAGGGATTCAATGAATAAACCTACTATCTGCCGATATTGCGGTGGAAAAGTGATACTTACAGACAGCAGTAAGATCTACGGCAAGGATTACGGCGACATTTATCTTTGTACTACCTGCAATGCATTTGTGGGAGTACATAAGGGCTCGGGAAAACCTCTCGGTACACTTGCAAACAGTATTTTACGAACCAAACGCAAGGAAACCCACGAGGTATTCGATAAGTTCTGGAAAGACAATAAAATGTCAAGAACCGAGGGCTACAAATGGCTGTCCGAGAAAATGGGACTGCCTTTTAAGTCTACCCATATCGGATACTTTGAGATTGAAGAATGTCAGAAGGTAATCGAGCTGTGTCAGAGTAAGGCTGCGTAAAGAAAGGATTAAATATTATGAGGGATGAAAAAACATTAAAACAGGTTATCGTTATGAACGATATATCCGATGGACTTGTCATATCTTCGGCAATGGGAACCTACGTAAACTCATACTGTGCTCCCCGTGAGCGTTTCTATGAGTGTATGCTTTCAAAGAACATAAACGTACAGCATAATTTCACCTTGCTGTGCCTTGAATGGTTCAGAACACTTGCAATAACAGATGATATTGACGAGAGAAATATGGCGTCACACGAATTTGCAAATAAAGCCGCAGATGAGTACCGCCATGAATCTCTTGACAAAAGGATAGTATCATCAAGGGGCATAAACCGATACTTTGAGTTCGATTTCAGGGACGATGAGCAGGCGGCAGAGCTTCTTGAACGCTATCTTCGCACATCAAACGACAACGAGGAGTTTATGCACGGAATGCTCCGTGTACATAAGACCTGTCAGCAGTTATTCTCAAGGCTATGCCTTGAATGGTTGAAGCGTGTGTCTGAGCTTCCTACAAGAAGAAAACACTACGTTGTTCTTGCAAGAAAAGTTATGAAGCATTACACAAGATTTCCGATGATATGAGGTGCAAAAATATGTTATACGCAAAAATGAATCAGATAATTGACGAGGTAAAAAACGACGTTGCAGAGCGTGATGAGCTTGTGGAGTGCATAGCCATTGCACTTCTTTCAAAGAAGAATCTCTTCATACTCGGCGATACGGGCCAGGCTAAGAGCTACGCAATAAACCTTTTTCGTAAAAGGATAATCGGTGCAAAGCAGTTTGAACGCCTTATGTCAAAGCAGACGGATGAGGAACAGATCTTCGGAAGACTTGACCTTTCAAGCCTTATCCCCGGCAATATGCCACTGGATGAGCTTTTGAAAGAAGAAAGCTATGCGGAACTATACCGCAAGCTCTCCGAGCAGTATGAAATATACTGCGGTAACAAGGACGTCGATACTCTGAAAGCCACATACGAGCTGTCAAAGCAGACAGACCTGCTCAAGCACATTATCTGTACCCTTAAAAGCGGCACACCCAAGATGATAACAGACGGAAAGATACCCGACAGTCATATAGTATTTCTCGATGAAATATTTAAGTCGGGTGACGGAATACTGAACTCACTTCTTACAGCTTTAAATGAAAAGGTGTATACCAATGAAGGACAGACAGTACCTATTCCCGTTATCTCTTTCTTTTCCGCATCAAATGAGATACCCAACTTCAACGACTCAGCACAGGCGATTCTTAAGCCCTTGTATGACCGCTTTGAATTAAAGGTACTTACTCAATATGTGCAGGAAAAGGATAATCGCTTAAAGGTGTTATCGGGTAAGCAAGGAAAGAATACAAGCGGTAGTATTACCACAATCGACCTTTCCGAGCTTGAAGCTATGCAGAAAGAGGTTGAAGCTATCACTGTTCCCGACAGTATCAATGAGCTTATGGACGACGTTCTTTGCGAGCTTCGAAGATGCGGTATTCACGTTTCAGACCGTAAATACTTCGGCTTTACTCCGATAGTCAGAGCAAAGGCATACTTATGTGGAAATACGGAAGTAACTCCAAAGGATTTGCTTGTGCTTAAAAACTATTTCTGGAATAAGCCTGAAGAAATTGCAGTTGTAGAAAAGGTACTCACAGACCTTTGTGAAAATCCCATCGGCGCCGAAATCGAACGCATTTTGGCAATGGCAAGTGAGAGCAAGTCCGTTATGGATGAAACTCTTTCTCAGTTTGAATCACAGCAGGTAGATGAGCGTGAGAAGATAAAGTCTTACGTTGTATTCCAGAAGGAGCTGTTCAGGATTTATCTTGAACTTACAAGCCTTCGTAATGCAGACCTTGGCGATTCTGAAAACGTTGCAATAACCGATGCTGAAAACGAGCTTGAGGAAATGCTTGTCGATGCTGCAAAGGCAGTCAATGCTACGTCAATACCTCTACACGAACAAAAAAGATTAAATGTATAAATGAAAGGAATATATTATGGGACTTAATAAAACTATTTTTATCGGAAGACTTACAAAGGATCCGGAAATCGAAACATTTGGCGAGAATGCAAAGCGTGCGAACTTCACCCTTGCGGTAGACAGACGATTCAAGAGTAAAAAAGAGAATGCACCCACTGCTGACTACATTCCAATTTCAACATGGAGAGGCACTGCTGAATTTGTTGAGAAATACTTCTCCAAAGGTAAGCAGGTCTATGTGCTTGGTTCTCTTGAAACCTACTCCTATGACAAGGATGGTCAAAAGATGTACTCGTTCAGAGTCAACGCAGATGAGGTTGGATTTGCTGACAGTGTAAGAAATGACAACGGTGCTCAGCAGAACACGGGTACATATACGGGTAATACTTTCCCCGATATGAATGGACCTGCAGGCTTCGGTCAGTTTGAACCTATGGGCGATGGCGAATTTTCGGACGACACACTTCCATTCTAAATAAAAAGGACGTGCAGGCGGAGATAATTTCTCCGTTTGCACTCCTCGGAGGTACATATGGAACAATTTAGAAGTATTGAAGAAATCCTATCGGGACTATCAACACTCACGGGAACAGTCGATACTCCAAAGACAGACCGTGTTCTTAAATCCACAAGGATAGAACAGGCTATCTTTGATGATTTATCGGGTGATGCCGATGAGCTTGCCTCATACGAGGAACAAGGCTCAAAAAAGCTCAAATCCTTTGGAAGTCTTGTAAATGATGTGTTTCAGTCTGTGTACGGGCTTCGTCCCCGATATACAGATGAAAGTCAGATGACTACATTATCAAGAGAGTTCAACAAAGGTATTCTTACAGACCTTATGGCTGACGAAAACTATACGGCAGTTAAAAGTGTATGTGAGGGTAAGGAGCTTCCCGCTATCGGTGCAACCGAAGAATTTACGGGACAGTTGCTTTCTAATCTTGACGGTCTTATGGAAAAGGCTACAGGCGGTAAAGGCAAGGTGGATGCACTTGACAGAATGGAGCAGGATGCGAGAGATTTATCTCAAACGCTTTCCGAGCTTCTTTCAAAGTACGAAGCTGCACCAGAATCGCAGAAACCTTCCCTTGAGCGTAAGATTGTGAGTACAGCGAACCGTATTGCTTCAAAGAAAGAACAGTCACAGATGTACGCAGGGCTAATACAAAACAGTATGAGCAGAAACGGCGCTGATATAAGGCGTGCCATTGCAACCTCAACAGAGGCAGCACTTGAGCGTGCAAAGGATATTGAAAGTGTTGTTCTTGCCTGGGGTGACGGTGATCCCGAAATGAAAAAGAATCCCGTTAATACGGAAATCCTACGGCGTACTGCAAATTCACATAAGCTTCGGTATATTGCAAGGTTTCTCGGCCGCTATAAAGAGATGTTAAAGGCAAAGAGAATTGCAGGATATTCCTACGGCAACGGCGAAAAGTACGACATTGAATACGGCAACAACGTAAACAAGGCACTCACCTCAGAGCTTGCTATGCTTTCTACTCCCGAGCTGATACCGCTTTTTATGCGTAAATATCAGAGCAAGAGCTTAAAGCAGTACCGCAAGCGTGAGCCTGAATACAAGGGTAATGGCGATATTATTGTCTGCCTTGATGAATCAAGCTCTACCTTCGGTGAGAACAATGCTTACGGTATGGCTGTGGCAATGGTGCTTTATGAAATATGCCGTGTGAATAACGCAAACTTTGCTTTGGTGCATTTTTCAAGTACAACAAAGGTTGACTACTTCCCGAAGGATGAAAAGGTCGATCCTAAAAAGGTACTTGACTGTGCCGAAACACTGCTTGGCGGCGGTACAGACTTTGAAAAGCCTTTAAGAGAGGTATTTGCACTCACTTCCAGCGGAAAGCTTGACAAGCCCGATATTGTGTTTATCACCGACGGCGAGTGCGATGTGTCGGATGAATTCCTTATGCTTTTCGATGAATTCAAGGCTGACACAGGTGCAAGGCTTACGGGTATATTACTTGATAAAGGCGAATGCTTTGACTTTTCGCTTCAAAAGTTTGCGGATACCATTTACAGAACAAGTGAGCTTATGGAGGACACGATAGTTGAAAGAACAATTCAGACCTTTTCGTAGAATAGTCATAAACCATTATACCGGTCCCGAAATCATTGATTTTTCCGTTTTACGAAAGCATCACGGCACGGGACAAGCATATCTGATATCATCAAATCCCGAAAAGAAATACGGATACCGACACGGTATCCAGTGTGATTTAGGTGATGTTGAGGAATCGGAATGGCAAAGACTTGTAGAGGACTTAATCAAACGATGCGGTGAGCAGAAGCTATTCGCTCATCTTCTCGAATGGGAAAAGCTCTACGGATTCTCACGGGATGCAAAGGAAGCAAAACAAATGGCACTTGAACTACATGCGGCACGGATATTTGAAAACATTGAGTGGTGCGACTATACTGCTTTCAATGAAAAATACCGTCCCGAAGTATTAAAGAAATAAGGAGTACAACAAAATGGATAACAAAAGAAACAAGCCCGATTGCAAACTTATCGGCGAAGACGGAAACATATTCAATCTTATGGCAAGAGCAGCAAGAACCCTGAGAGAAAACGATCTCTCGGAAGAGGCTAAAGAGATGCGTGAGCGTATCACTTCATCCGGCAGCTATGATGAGGCTCTTTGTATCATAGGCGAATATGTCAATATTATTTAAGACACAGGAGATACAACTATGGCAAAAGAATACGATATTCTTTACGGAGAAGCAAACGGTGTTTGCAAAGAACTTAAAGGAGTCTCAGAGGTTGCAGAATTTATATGCACTGAAGGACTCAAAAGTGATGTTGAAATCTTTTCCGAAGATTTATCATTGCACATTACCACTTTCGGTATTTATCTTGACAGGATAACCGATTTGGAATACAGAGAGGAGTTACTTAAGGTGCTCATCCCTATGCAAAGAAAATTAGACGGAACAGACAACACTTAAACAAATTTAATAAAAATTGGAGGAACAAATATGTTTTATACTATACTTTTTATACTTGCTTGCTACAACCTTTACACTAACGTAAAGTCTTTTATCAAAGAGCACGTCGTTGTTGAAAACGGTGCTATCGCAGAAATACCGAAAAAGGCATACATATCCATCGGCGTAACCGTGATCTTTCACGTTATGGTCGCAGCGGTATGCATACTTCCGTCGATTCTGTTTTGAGAAAATGTAGAACAGCACATAGGAATATTGAATAAAAAACAGCGTGCTTATTTTTGAATTGCCTCAAATTGTGCAGACAGTACAAAAAACACCCATATGGTATAAATATTAAATTTTAAACAACATTCTGACTTCGTTTTTCAAGCGGAGTCAGTTTTGTTTCAAGTTAGATGCGTTGATTGTTGTAAAAGTAAATATACTCATCTATGAAGAGGAGAGCCTCTTCAAAAGTTTGAATCTTAACTCGATAAATACACTCAGTTTTAAGAATAGAAAAGAAATTTTCTGCTAAAGCATTGTCATATAGGTTCCCACGTCTTGACATTAAAGGTGAAATGTGGTATTCTTGTGTTAGTTTAAAATACCCGTGTGAAGTGTATTGAAAGCCTTGGTCACTGTGGAGTTGAAGCTCTGCGGTGACCTTTTCCTTTTTCTTCGCTGCCTTAATAGTACTCAAAACAAGATTAATGTTTTGCTCGGTTCCGGTTTTGTAGGCAACAATGCTGTTGTCATACAAATCTCTGATAACAGAAAGATACAATACACATTGCTTGGTGTGAATGTATAAAATGTATGTAACCCATTTTTGATTTGGTCGTTCAGCTTTGAAATCTCTGTTTAAAAGATTTGTATATCCGTGTATTACGATATGATGACGATAACTTTTAGTGTCATAATTTGATACCTTTTACTATTATATAAGATTCTCCCTCATTAGGCTAAAACACATTCATCAATAATTGGGTTCAACTGGGCTTTTACCCTGCCATTATAGCCAATTATTGCGGTTTTTCTTGTTAATTAATTGTTGATGAGATCTGGCGAATAACATATAATTCTTACTTTAGCTAAAACAAATAATTTGGATTTAAATATTTGAAAAGCGTGTTGTTGTGGTTTTATTACTGTTCTTCAATAAATACCTTTGGGAAAGATTCTTTAAAAAAATTAAATATATCCATGTTTTTTTGGGTATTTGATATAATGATTCTTTTTAAATTAAAGTTATTTGTAATAAACAATGCCATTTGATGTTCTACTTCACGTCCTAATGAACGACATGAAAGTGCTAATAAGGTTAAACAGTCAGAATAAATTTCAAAAGTTCCTACTAAGCCAAGATCTGAAAATCTGTCACTTACAAAAACAGAGAAAAGCTTTTGTTCAGAACGTGATTTATTTTCTTTTAATTCGTCAACTGTATATCGTTTCCCATTAGTGAACTTGTTGGTTCTTTGTGTTAATTCAGATATTCTACACAACTCACTGTCGAACGCATTGTGTATGTCAACATGAATGTTTAGTTTTTTGATGTAATCTTGGTGAGTTGTGCATGTGCGTTCTAAACTAATTCTTAAATGGTTGGTTCTGTATG
>JAGBCG010000227.1 GCA_017938055.1 Clostridia bacterium | reverse complement strand
TAATTTATTTAACATATATATTATAACATCATATTGAAAAAATGCAAGAACTTTTTTCAACAAAACTCAATATTTTGGTCATATTTAACCATTTATTTACAATTTAGCACAAAATATCGTATTAATTTAACTCAAAAACTATAAAATATGCCAAAATTTTAATTATTAATTCTTGAACTTTGTCAAAAACTTATCGTTTTCGTAACTGAGAGCTTCCTCAGACTCGATGCCGCCAGCCTGGGAAATTCCTGCACAAGCAAAAAGAAGCTGTCCAACGATATCACAATTTACACCATTTTTTTCAATCACATCAAGCATTTCTCTTGCATCCGCAATAAACGCTGATACATCCTTAAGCTTTTCCAAATCAGTTTTATCTGCTTTCTTTTGAAGCTTTTGTGCTCTCATAAGTGACGGCAAAGCCTTTGAAACGCTGTCAAGCTGCATATAAGGTGTTTTACGCTGCTTTTCATCATTCTTTATATTTTCCCAGTTAACAAGCACTTCACCAGAATTTGCAACGCTTACATCACCAAAAACATGCGGGTGCCGCAGAATCATCTTTTTGCATATGCCGTCAATTACATCTGACATGGCAAAAACCTTATTATCCTTCTTTATATCCGAGTGAAAAACAATCTGAAAGAGAACATCACCAAGCTCTTCACACATCAGGTGATCATCATCAAGGTCAAGTCCTTCGATAAATTCATATGTTTCATCAATAAAAGCATTTCTTATTGACTTATTTGTCTGCTCTCTGTCCCAGGGACATCCGTCCTCAGAACGAAGCACACTCACAAGAGTACATAAGTCCTCAAATTCAAAATGTTCTTTACTTAAAAGTTCTTTTTTTGCATCCTTTGCGTTAAACATTATTCCTCACCTTTTTCAAGCAAATGAAATTTATCCATTATTCTGCACAGACTATCCCCTTTTGGCATCATCAATACATCATCTCTGCTTATTCCTTTAAGCATTATAAGCACTACAACATACACAAGTGCCGCACAAGCTATTGAAAGCAAGGTAACAAGCTTTGCGTGAATTGACAGTGCATCAAGTGCATACGAAACAGCAACAGCACAAATACCACAGCAAACACCTGCCGTAAGCGGTTTTAAAAATACACGTCTTATATTCGGGAATACGCCTACTGTTTTTTCCATAAACAACAGGTTCAACGACATAATCGTAAGATAGCACAAAACAGTACCGATAGCTGAGCCAATAATTCCTATGCCGGGAATTGTAGAGAAAAACCATGTTGCAATTATTTTCACAACAATACCGCTTGTGGTGGAAATAATAGTGTACTTTTCCTTTTTACACGCCTGAAGAACAGAATTTGTAATAGAAATTACACCAAGAAAGAATATAGATACCGCAACTGTCCTCAGAGCAGGTCCTGCAAGCTCTCGTGCATAATATACTGTGTTACCGCTAACAATTTCGTCTTCTTTAAAAAGAAAATCAACAATTCTTCTTGATAGCGCACCCATGCCAATAGCACAAGGCAGGGCAATTATTGCACAATTCCTGAAAGCTGACTCAATATGTCGGTTAATGTTCCTTGTGTCGTTTTTAGCAAGAGCTGTTGAAATTGCGGGAATTGCACTTATAGCAAACGGATAGATAAAAGGCGGTGCAAGATTAAGAAGCGGTATTACCATAGACGAATATGTTCCGTAAAAAGCACTTGCTGCTTTTTGAGTAATACCAGATGTCATCAAAGCACCCGGCATTATCATTGTATCAACTGTATTGGTAAGTCCCATAATTGACGAAGCAAGTGTTATTGGTATAGCTATAATCACAAGCTCCTTTAAAATCTCCTTACTGCTTCTGCAGGACTGTTTTTCCAAAACTGCATTTTGGAGATTTTCTTTATATTCCTTTGAGCTGTTATACATCATCTTTATCACAGCCGTATAAACCATTCCAAGAAATACGCCTATTGTAACACCAAGAATTACAAGTGCTGCAACAACATGAACAGGATATCCTTTAGCAGTAAAATAAACCGCACAGAATATACCAATACCTACCTTACCTACAGCCTCTATAACCTGAGATACAGCTGTTGGCATCATGTCCTGAAGTCCCTGAAAATAACCTCTGTATGCTGAGGATATACAAATAAAGAAAATTGTCGGGGCAATAGCAAGCATGGCAAGTCGTGCATCGGGAATCTCTGCAGAACGAGCAAACTTATCTGCAAAAATCATCATCACCGCAGTACCCACAGCACCTATTGTAAAAAACAAACTATAGGCAATTTTAAAAATTCTCTTAATTTCAAGATGGAGATTATTTGAGTTTGCTGTTGCAATCATTCTTGATACAGCTATTGGAATACCTGCTGTTGATATCATATAAAAGGATACATAAATACTGTAAGCGGAATTATAAAATGCCATTCCGTCAACACCGATTATATTGGTAAGAGGTATTCTGAGAAAAGCACCTATAAGCTTTACAGCAAGATTTGATATCATTAAAATTATTGCACCGAATACAAAAGTCTGTCCCTTATTCTTTGCCAAAACTATCACCTTTCTTAAGTAAGCCTTGACATTTATTTATATCAAAGCCGCTGTATTTACTGTCATCAAGAAATTCATACGGGTACTTTGGAGAAAATATTCTATCAACATGTGATTTGTCCTGTGAAACTATTTTTGTAACGCTTCCCGCTCCCACTCCGAAAACAGTATGATATTCACCCATCATTATTATGTTATATATACTTTCAAATCCGCTTTTTGCGTAGCCAACATTATCAAGATTTCCTATTGTATTCTTTTGTCTGTACATGTAATACGGTAAATATCCTCTTTCACACAGAAACTCAGCTGCAAAATCTGTCATATATTTTGCAGACATATCACGTCTTATATCAACACTGCTGTTTATGCGATATTGTGAGGACTTTTTCAATGTAAAAGCATGAACTGTAATATTTTCCGGTTCAAGACTATGCACATCTTTTAAGCTTTTTACAAACGAATCATAGCTTTCATCAGGAAGTCCCGCAATCAAATCCGTATTAATGCACTTAAAGCCGACATTTTTTGCCATTTCCATTGATTTGAGATACTGCTTATACGTATGTACTCGACCAACAGACTTTAAAACTTCATCATTTGTTGTCTGCGTGTTAATGCTCACACGCTCAACGCCCATGTTCTTTAATACACATAGCTTTTCATAGGTTATACAGTCTGGTCTGCCTGCCTCAAAAGTAAATTCCGTATTTTTTACATCAAAGAAGCTATTTATGCAGCAAAGCAAATCTTCAGTCTGACACTCGTCAAGTATAGCGGGAGTTCCGCCACCAATATAGATGCTCTCAAGCTTTAACGAGCAGCTTTTTATAAGCTCACTAACAGCAGAAAGCTCCTTTTTTACCTTTTCAAGATATGCAGGAATAAGTGACAAAAGACGTGGAGTTGTGCAGGATACAAATGAGCAGTAATTACACTTAGACGGGCAAAAAGGGATTGATACATACAGTGAACAGGGGTTACTATTCAGCTGTGAAACCACCTTATCCTCATTTATACACGCATCTATTGCAGTTTTTGCCTTTGACCGACTAATCAGATACTCGTCTGTAAGAATCCTCATCGCTTCGTCCTTGCCATAAGAATTTACAAACATTCTGGCAAGCTTTACGGGCTTTACACCTGTAGAAATACCCCACGGAGGAACAAATCCAAAGATTTTTTCTGCACACTTAACAAAAGTTCTGCCGATAAAATTTTTCATATCGGCATACTGACTGTTATTTATTATTTTCTTATCTGTAACCTCGCTCAATTTGTCGCCAACTTTAAGCCGTACATAGACATGATTATATCCGTCCTTTATAAAAGCTTTAATATACAACGAATTTTCAGTATCGTCAGCACCAAATTTCTCGCATGGTAAATACAGCAGTACAAGTGACTGGTAATACAACAGCTTTGCACTGTTTGTTGCAATGCTCTTTAAAAAAGCATACCGCGGCGTATCTTTCTACCGCAGCGTATACTATCTGCCCTCTATTTTTGGTGGCAGCATCGCAGTCGCAGTCATGTGGCGTCAGCTCTTCGGCAAGGAAGGTGCATTCAATCAGATTATGATCAATCTCGGCTTCATGGATGAGCCCATTGCATGG
>JAGBCG010000226.1 GCA_017938055.1 Clostridia bacterium | reverse complement strand
GCCGCAAGGCTTATAGAGGAAAACGGAGGCAAGGTTTCCTCCTCAGTTTCAAAAAAGACAAGCTTTCTTGTGTGCGGGCAAGATCCGGGCAGCAAGCTTACCAAAGCAAACGAGCTTGGTGTAAAAGTTATCGGTGTTGACGAGCTTATGTCTATGATAAATGGTTAGAATATTAATCTATCATCTTTCTTAATCACATTTTGAGGAAAAAACTATGAAAGTTACTTTACAGAATCTTACAAAGCAGTTTCCAAGCAGAAGCAAAAAAGAAAAACAGCCCGTTACTGCTCTTTATGACTTTACTCTTGAAATCCCCGACGGCTCTCTTGTTGGCTTACTTGGTCCGTCCGGCTGCGGAAAGAGTACAACTCTTAATCTTATCAGCGGTCTTTTGAAGCCAACAAGCGGAAATATTTTTTTTGGAAATGAGGATGTTACTAATGTCCCCGCCGAAAACAGAGGCATAGGTCTTGTATTTCAAAACTATGCTCTTTATCCGCATCTTACGGTGTTAAAAAACATTCTCTTCCCTTTGGAAAACCTAAAGGGCAAGGACAAGCTTTCAAAGCAGGAAATGCTCGAAAAAGCCTCTCAAGCTGCAAAGCTTGTTCAGATTGAGTCGCTTATGGACAGAAAACCAAACGAGCTTTCGGGAGGTCAGCAGCAAAGAGTTGCAATAGCAAGAGCTCTTGTTAAAATGCCAAGGGTTTTACTTCTTGACGAGCCGTTATCAAATCTTGATGCAAGGCTGCGACTTGCTACCCGTGAAGAAATTAAGCGTATTCAACAGGAAACAAAAATAACCACAGTTTTTGTCACTCACGACCAGGACGAAGCCATGAGCATTTGCGATTTTATTGTGGTCATGCGTGAGGGAAAACTGGAACAGGTCGGAAAACCTCAGGAAATTTACGACAATCCTGAAAACTTATTTGTTGCAAAATTTCTGGGCACTCCTGCCATAAATGTTTTTGACGGTATCGTCAAAGATGAAAAGCTTTATATAGGAAGCGATTTTATTTTTGATGTGCCTGGAGTTGTCGATACAACTGTCAAGGTGGGTATTCGTCCTGAGGGATTCATATTAAGTGAAAATGGTCATCTTTCCTGTAATTTTTGCGGCGTTGAGGTTATGGGACGTGACATAAGCATAATTTCCACAAATGAAAACAGTGAAAACAAAAAAATCCGTTCAATTATCAGCTCTGAAAACAAGGTAGACACTTCAAGCAGTATTGTTCGCTTTGACTTAAAGCCATCGAAGGTATTTATCTTCCATGGTGACACTCACAAGCGTATTCACTTTTCTGTAAACTGAAAGGAGATGCTTATGGAAAACAAATCACGTTCAGCTTTTCTGTATCTTCTTCCTGCGTTAATATTTTTAGGAATTTTTATGGTCTATCCTCTTATTGACGTTTTTATATATTCCTTTGAGGAGGGCTACAACTCAGCTTCACAAACATATTCGGGTATAGGTATTTACAACTATTCCTTTGTTCTTCATGATCCAAATTTTCTTCAGGCACTGAAAAACACCTTTATTCTTGTTATAATTACAGTTCCCCTTTCTACTCTTATCGCTCTGTTTATTGCTCTGGGACTCAGTTCAATAAAACCTTTAAGAAATTTATTTCAGACAATATACTTTCTTCCTTATGTCACAAACACCCTTGCTGT
>JAGBCG010000225.1 GCA_017938055.1 Clostridia bacterium | reverse complement strand
TCAACCCGACTGTAGAATTTTTGCAGGAATTCAGCCCTCGATTGACGCTGCACAAGCTTTTCCTGTAAACGGTTGTAGGCTTCTGCTTTTTCGTTGTAGCGTTCATCAAATTCTGCACATTTCCTGTCAAACTCTGATTGGTTAATTTCATCACGAATATGGTTCAGAACATAATCCCGCTTTTCCATGAGAATCATTTCCAGTTCTTCAGTAAGAATCTGCACTTTTTCTTCAATAGAATCAGTGCTGCTGAGTTGTGCAATAGCCGCTTCGCAAGCTTCCAGTATAAGTTCTTTGTTCTGAAAAAATTCATTGAAAGCGGTGATAAAACGTTCTTTTATCTCATCCTCATAGAAATGAGGTGTAGAGCAATGCGTTTCATATTTGAATTTCCCGTTGCATTGCCATATCACACGGCGATATTTACTGGTGCTGTGCCAGACCTTTGCACCGAAATAATGACCGCATTCGGCACAAACGATTTTTGCCGAGAATAAGGCATTACCACTGTAGCTGCGACCTATTTCCTTACGGCGTGCCATTTCAATCTGTACATCCTCAAATTCATCTGGAGGAATGATGGCTTCATGGCTCTCATTGACGTAGTACTGCGGAACTTCACCGTTATTTTTCTGCTTGCGTTTTGTTAGAAAATCAGCAGTAAAGGTTTTTTGTAAAAGTGCTGCACCCATATATTTTTCATTTGTGAGAATACTTTCAACTGTAGTGCTGTACCATTTTTCTTTCCCAGCTGGAGAAGGAATCCCTTTCATTGCCAGAGCCTTTGCAATTTTGCTTGATGTCTGCCCCTCAAGGAAACTTCTGTAGATATATCGGACAATTTCAGCTTCTTCGGGAACGACAACAGGTTCACCGTTTTCACCACGCTTGTATCCTAAAAAGCTTGAATACGGCATACTGACTTTTCCCTCCGCAAAACGTCTGCGTTGTCCCCATGTGACGTTTTCAGAAATGGAACGGCTTTCTTCCTGTGCAAGAGAGGACATGATGGATATGAGCAGTTCTCCCTTGCCGTCGAAGGTGAAAATATTCTCTTTTTCAAACCAACATTCCACGTTATGTTCTTTCAGAAGTCGTATGGTGCTGAGTGAATCAACGGTATTTCGTGCGAATCTACTCACACTCTTCGTCACGATTAAATCAATTTTTCCGGCAAGAGCGTCCTCAATCATGCTGTTGAAGCCCTCACGATGCTTGGTGCTTGTAGCTGAAATGCCCTCGTCCGTGTAAACCTTTACAAACTCCCATTCAGGATTTTTCTTGATGTACTCAGTATAATACCGCACTTGTGCCTCATAAGATGTCTGCTGTTCCTCCAAATCCGTTGAAACACGGGCATAAGCAGCAACCTTTCGCTTTCCCCTCTTTTAAGCCTCTTTCTTTTTGTCTTTCAAGAACATATAAATATTCAAGGTCAAAACCAGAACGTTTCATAGATTGGAAGAATGTAGTCTGTTTTCTGCGAAATTCTTTAACATCAAGTAACGTTTCTGCAGATGTCAACGTCAAAAATTTAGTATGTGGTGTAAGATTAGCCCATATAATACGTCGGACATTCTGCCTTGCTCTGGATAGGTTGTCCTGACGTTTACCCTCTGCAGAGTTCTTTTCACGGTCTTTTTTTATTGTATATCCTCTATCATAATCACACTTAATAGGACATGAATAGGATAGACGTTCAATTTTATTACCGGAAATTACAACACGGTCAGTAATATAACGGTCAACAAAATTCGTTCTCACAGAATTCTCCCCTTTTATGTGTTTTTGTGTAACTTTTTCCTACTTTTTTGTGTGACTTATGAGTTATAGTCAAGTTTAATATATAAAACTCGCTTCGCTCGTTTCACAAATCGCCTTACGGCGATACAACAAACAGAAGTTAAATGTGCACCGACAAAACGCATCTGATGAAAGAGCAATAAAAGAAAACGTGCAAAGCCAATAAGGGTAAAAGATACATCATAACTTAAAGTTACTAAAAACAAATGCAGGTGTATTTAAAAATTAAGTTAAGTACATCTGCATTCATTGTTAGTTCTGGATTATATATTAAAGTTCTGTATATTCATCAGGTATATTAAATTGTAAAGTATGTTTCATCCCAAAGTGGTTGAGGTTGGGGAACTTTATTAAACGGCACATAATAAGAGTCAAACTTACCATAATAAGGCTTACGGTAAAACCTATATCTACCAACTGGAATTTCACAAACGTCAAATGTAATCTTTTGAGCACCTCTCTTGAAACCTTCACCGAGAATTTC
>JAGBCG010000224.1 GCA_017938055.1 Clostridia bacterium | reverse complement strand
TAAATTTACCATAATTTTAAATGGTAAACAAGTGTATATTCGACTGTTTTTTAACGTATATCTTTATGAAAAAAACAAATTGACCATAAATTAACTAAAATATACACTTTGTTTTGAAGGTTAAAATCATAAGGAGTAATTCACTTCAATAGTGCTTCATTTTTATAGATACATATTAGTAAAAAAACAAATAATAAAAAACCCCATCAAAAGATGGGGTTAAATAATGTAAGTGTTGACTTTTAAAAGTACCTTTTTATAACAATAAGAAGATAAGAATAAAAGTGAGCTTGATTTTTTGAAAATATGTACCTGCTTTTAGTCGACATTTGTCTTGTTGTCAGGAATGTTATACTTCATTCCAATCCGTTCGTACTTCACAGAAGTAAGTGGATTATATGGTAGCTTTTCCCATGGATCACCGTCAACGATTTGTTGTATTTGCATCAGGTTTTCCTCGGTGTCGGTAATTCCGGGAATCAACGGAGTCCTCAAAAGAAATGGTTTGCCACTCTTGCGTAGACGCTTTAGATTTTCTAAAATCAAAGCATTTGATACTCCCGTATATTTGCGGTGAAGAGTATCATCTGCAAGCTTCAGGTCAAACATTACTAAATCGGTTCTTTTTATTACTTCAGAAAAAAGTTCTCCGTCAGCGTAACCGCAAGTCTCTATTGCCTTGTGAATAGGCGTTGCGTCAAGAAACTTTATTAATTCCTTGCCTTGAGAAAGAGGCTCTCCACCAGAAAAGGTAATACCACCCAGCTCGCCCGTAAGCCTTGATTGGCGATCAACCAACAATGCATATTCTTCATAAAAAAGACTTCTTTGCGAAATTGAAAGTGCACCGCTTTTGCAATTTTCCACGCATTTTCCACATAAAGTACAAGCATCTCTGTTTATTGTGTGCCCGTGTGTGAAGTCGTGGCAGGGGCACATACTGCAGGCACCGCAGTATGTGCATTTTTTTTCATCAAAAACCAGAATTGGGTGATATGCCCGTGCCTCCGGATTATGACACCAGACACATGACAGAGGGCAACCTGCAAGAAAAATTGTAGTACGTACACCGGGCCCGTCATGTAAACAAAAAGTTTGAATATCGGTAATTTTCAGTTCCACCCATCACACCTCCGCGATGTGTCGGCTAATAATCTCGTCCTGGTGATCAGGAGCAAGGCAAACAAATGGTGCTGAAAAGCCGCATACTCGCACGATGATGTCCTTGTGATTTTCAGGATCTTTTTGTGCTGCTAAAAGTTCCTCACGGTTTACACAGTTTGGCTGTATTGCCTGAAGCCCGTTGTGTGCAAGCACACGAAGCAGAGCTGCCATTTTTTCTTCGTCAACTTTACCTGCGGGCAATGTTAATGTAATAGATGCATTTCCCGAAGTCTTTTTAAAGTCTATGTATTTCATACCATCCAACATGTCATAGAGGGTGGGATTTTTACCGATTCTCGATGGAGTAATTCCCTGAGTAAGATATTCGCCTGTTCTTCTACCGTTTGGCAAAGCACCGGTTCTTGCACCCATGTGAACTATTTCGGTATAAAGATTAAAGCCGGGTCGGCACTTTCCGCCAAATGACGTTTCTACTTCATCAGCAATTTCACACAAATCGTCAAAGAAGCGTCCTGCGAAAGCTGCTGCTTCTTCAGAACCATCACCATAAGAGGGCAATTCCAGAACTTTTTGTCTTAAATCCTCATTTTCCCAGTTTTTATCACATTGAGAGAACAGTTCCTGCATGGTACAGATTTTATCGTCAAAGCAGAGCTTCTTTATAGCATAAAGTGAATCGCATATTTCGGCAAAACAGGTATAATATACAACTTCGCGGCTGTACTTGATTCCACCTGCTGTCATGTCCTTTTTCATTTTAATACATGGTTCCATAAGAGCTGAAAGAGCACAGGCAGGGTTAACTCTGTCCCATACTTTAGCACCGATAGTGGAATAAGAGATTCTCTTTTTTACCATTTGGGAAACCACGTCGATATATCCTTTATAAAGTTCCTCGAAACTTTCTGCCAAAACAAATGGTTTAAAGGTACATTCAAGCTCAGTAAGCTTTCCGCCGTCCTCTTTCATGAGCATCTGGAAGGGGCGTATAAGATGGAAATACTCACCGCTGTACTTGTTGTTGGTTTCGGGGGTAATAACGTCCCAGCAAC
Organism: Clostridia bacterium; assembly: GCA_017938055.1. GTDB lineage: Bacteria > Bacillota > Clostridia > Oscillospirales > CAG-382 > UMGS1387. Next base: position 1,283 of record JAGBCG010000224.1, on the reverse strand, counting down.
CACCAACAATATAGCCCTGGGCATCGGAAAGTTCTGTGCCGCAGCTAACAAGAGCAGGAATTGTTACATCATCATTTTGGTAAAGACTGTAGCCTTTTCCGTCAACCAGTGATTTGCATATAAGTCTCATATATTCTTCGGGTGAATTTTTGGAGAAACGAAGCATCATTTTTGGATAGGTGCAACGTAAATTGTCACGTGCGGTGATAAAGAGCTTTGTAACTCCATTAAACAGTGGAGCACCACTGTCATCACAACCGCCAAGAGTAAGTGAGTTTTCAAGCTCGTAGGACCAAGCACCGTCAAATGTCACTCGTCTGTCATTGGTTGAATCCCAGATAAGCAGGAAACGTGAAACCAAGTCAAGCATATGTTCGTCACTTATTCCGTTCTTCTTGTCATTTTCATAAAGTGCACCTAAGAGATAGTCAGGTCTGCCCATGGAGCTGAAGCCGTAACCCTCTATTGTTCCCAGAGCCTTTCTCATAAAGCCGAGAGTACAAAGTCCCTCATGAAATGTTTTAGGAGCCTCAAATGGAACTCGTTGCATCATATCGGCAAGCTCATCCATTCCCTTTTTTCTTGCACATTCCGAAAGCTTGAGTGCGATTTTTCTGAGAGCAAGAATTCCGGCTTCAGCGGCATCAATAAACTCAGTTTCGGCAACTGTAGTACAGCTTTTTTTTGCTTCAGAGAGCTCGTCAAGTACACCAGAGAGTCCCACAGAGAAAATCTTTTTCATGGGGATTCCCATATGCATATAATCGGAAAACATGCCGCACTGGCAGAAATAATCCGAGATCAACATGTACTTTTTGTAGTTTTCAAAGTCGAAGTCCTTGTAAAGATGCATATTTCTTTCAATAAGCCATCCGTTGGCATGGTCACCTCCACGGTCGTATCTTCCGTCGCACAGAGTAAGAAGTGCACCTGTCTCAAAAGCAAATGGGATATCCTCAAAAACTTCGGGGACAATGTTGTCGGCAATAACATCGTAAAGCTTGGTTTTTAGGGCATAGCTGCTTGCACCCGGATGCTGATCAGCATATTCGTCCATTATCTGAAAAACCTTCAGTCTTATATACTCTACACGGAGTGGAAGTTCTTCAAAGTAATAGTCGTAAAGCTCTTTTTTGATTTTTTCGTATACCATAGTCATTCGCTCCTTTAATAAAAAAATATGTATTTTTATTTTTATTATACTACAGCAAAAAAATATGGCAATATATAAAAAACGAAATTTGCACAAAACGGAACGGCGATTTTAGAAATATTATTGACTT
>JAGBCG010000223.1 GCA_017938055.1 Clostridia bacterium | reverse complement strand
CGGTCATTCATTTGATATGATAGGTATAAAAACGCCCGACGGAGCGGTGTTTGTAGCAGATAGTGTAAGCAGTCAGAGTACTCTTGAAAAGTATAAGATTTCTTTTATTTACGATGTTGCAAAGTACCTTGAAACTTTGGACTTGCTTGAAAATATGCAGGCTGAAATTTTTGTTCCGTCACATGCTGAGCCTTGTGATAATATGAAATTTCTTTGTGAAATAAACCGAAAAACAGTGTTTGAAATAGCAGAGAAAATAAAAGAACTGCTCAAAGAAGAAACATGCTTTGAAGTGCTTTTGAAAAAGCTGTTTGACCTTTACGTACTTGATATGACAAATGAACAGTATGTGCTTGTTGGAAGTACAGTGCGTTCATATCTGTCATGGCTAAAGGACAAAGGAGAGATAACGGTAAATATAAAGGATAATATGCTACTGTGGTGCAGTAATTGATTTGAGATATAAGCATGTGATTTTTTGTGGATTTTTAAAGCTTTTATTGTAAAAAATATCCTCAAAAAATATAAATATTTTTCAAAAGGTATTGATTATTTTTTTTATGTGTGATACAATGTTTAATCGGTTTGGAGAATATCCAAAAATTTTAAGGATTGAAGGTATTAAAATGGCAAACAAAGAAAGAAGAGTCGGCACAGTTTCCAGAGGCATAAGATGTCCTATTTTCAGAACAGGCGACGACCTTGCGAAAATCGTTGTGGACAGCGTGCTTGAAGCCGCAGAATATGAAGGCTTTGAGATTCGTGATAAAGACGTTATTTCCATTACCGAATCCGTAGTTGCAAGAGTACAGGGCAATTATGCTTCCGTTGATGATATAGCAGCTGATGTAAAGGCAAAGCTGGGCGGAGAAACGGTAGGCGTTATTTTCCCGATACTTTCGAGAAACAGATTTGCAATCTGCCTTCGTGGTATTGCTAAAGGTGCAAAGAAGATAGTTCTTATGCTTAGCTATCCTTCAGATGAAGTAGGTAACTGTCTTGTAAGCCTTGATAAAATAGATGCTGCAGGCGTAAATCCATATTCAGATGTACTTTCGCTTGAAAAGTACCGTGAGCTTTTTGGCGAGAATAAGCATGAGTTTACAGGTGTAGACTATGTGGAATATTATGGAAACCTCATTCGTGAATGTGGTGCAGAGGTTGAAATAGTTTTTGCAAATCAGGCAAAGACAATCCTTAATTATACAGACTGCGTAATTAACTGCGATATCCATACAAGAGAAAGAACAAAGAGAATTCTTAAAGAGGCTGGTGCAAAGAAAGTTTACAGCCTTTCAGATATTATGAATGCACCCGTTAATGGAAGCGGATGTAATGAAAAGTATGGACTTCTTGGCTCAAATAAGTCAACAGAAGATACCGTAAAGCTTTTCCCAAGAGAGTGCAAGCAGCTTGTTCTTGATATACAGAAGAAGATTCTTGAAGCAACAGGTAAGCATGTTGAAGTAATGGTATATGGCGATGGTGCATTCAAGGATCCACAGGGAAAAATCTGGGAGCTTGCAGATCCGGTTGTGTCTCCCGCATTTACTGACGGACTTATCGGTACACCAAATGAGCTTAAGCTTAAGTATCTTGCAGATAATGACTATAAGGATTTGTCAGGCGAGGAGCTTAAAAAGGCTATTTCCGAGAGCATCAAGTCAAAAGGCGATAACCTTGTTGGCAATATGGCTTCTCAGGGAACAACACCAAGACAGCTTACTGACCTTATCGGCTCACTTTGTGACCTTACAAGCGGTTCAGGTGATAAGGGAACACCGGTTGTTCTTGTTCAGGGCTATTTTGATAACTATACTAACTGATTTTAGATTTAAGAAAATTAGGGGACGATGCCCGCATCGTCCCGCTTTTTGTACATATTGAAAAATGGTACAGAATACATTTTGT
>JAGBCG010000222.1 GCA_017938055.1 Clostridia bacterium | reverse complement strand
TCCCGTCAAGTATCATTTGCGGAATATATCCTCCAAGGCATGCCGACAACGTTATAAGTCCATCACTGTTTTGCTTCAACAGCTCAAGGTCAATTCTTGGCTTTGAATAAAAACCCTCGGTAAAGGCAAGAGAAACCATTTTTATGAGATTTTCGTATCCTGTTTCATTCTTACAAAGCAGCACAAGGTGATAATATTTTGAGTCCTTACCCTTATCTCTGCCAAAGCGTGAGCCGTGTGCAACATACACCTCGCACCCAATTATTGGTTTTATTCCCTCGTCCTTACACGCTTTATAAAACTCCACACAGCCGTACATTACTCCGTGGTCGGTTATGGCAAGAGAGGTCTGTCCGATTTTTTTTGCCATTTTTGCCGCCTCTTTTATTCGGCACGCACCGTCAAGCAGGCTATATTCACTATGAAAATGAAGATGCGTAAAGCCCTTTGCTTCGGTCATATTCCCTTACCTCCTTATTTATTCCCCAAAAGCGATTTTTACTATTTTTTCAAGTCTGTGATTGACGCAGGATTTAGTTATTGCAGGCTCATGAATCTGTGCAAGCTGAGTCAGCGAAAGGTCAGGATTATCTCTTCGCAGCAAGGCTGTATAAAGCAGCTTTTCCTGCAAATTTTCAAGTTCTCCATCCTTTTCCAGCATTTTTATTGCGTCCATTACATGCCGTGATGCACTTGCAGTTTTTTGCATATTGGCAAGCTCACAGTTCTGGACTCTATTCACATCGTTTCTGATTTGCTTTTCTATTATAGTGTTGAGGAAATCAAAAGCATATTTTTGAGCACCCAAAACCGACAAAAGCTGAAATATCGTTTCTCCGTCCTTAAAGTAAACTATGTATGTATTGCGTCTTTTGGACACCTTTGCTTCAAAGCCACATTCCTTTAACAGCACAACAAGCTCGTCCGCATCCGGCTCATTAGGAAGCTTAAACTCAAGATGGTTGCTTTTATCAGGAGCATTTACGCTTGCACACCTTATAAATACTCCACGCAAAAATGCATTGCGACATTCCGCACATTTGAAAAGTGCTCTATCAAGCACAATATCCTCCTGTAAAAACGTGCCTGCATAGTCACTTGCTTTCTTACAGCACTTTTTTTCCTTGACAGAGGACAGAAACTGTTTTATTTCCGCCGTAAAGGTCTGTTTATTATTATGTATCATAGCTTAAAAATTTCTCCGTTTTCATCAAGAAGTTTTATTTCTTCTTCAAGCATTACTCCAAATTTTTCATATACCGTTTTTCGTACATATCTCATAAGCTTCAAAACGTCATCTGTTGTGGCATTATTTCTATTTATTACAAATCCTGCGTGTTTTTCTGACACCTGTGCCCCACCGATGCTACAGCCCATAAGCTCACTGTCCTGTATCAATTTTCCTGCAAAAAAGCCCTCCGGTCTTTTAAACGTGCTTCCGCAAGACGGGTATTCCAAAGGCTGTTTATCAATTCTTTTTTGCATTATTTCCTTTGCATTTTTGGTACACTCGTCCGCATCCGCCTTCGTCAACACAAACTCTGCACCAAGAATTACATATTCATCATTTACAAATCTGCTATGACGGTAACCAAATTCGCATTCTTCATTTGTAAATTCAAATATATTCCCCTTTTTATCGCAAGCTTTTACCTTGGTAATTACATCCTTAACTTCACCGCCATACGCTCCTGCATTCATGTATACAGCACCACCCACACTTCCGGGGATTCCGTATGAAAACTCAAGTCCGCTATAGCCTTTTTTGCACATCTCAAAGCTGAATTTTGTAATTGAAACTCCACATTCAGCAAAAACAGTAATCGTTGTTTCCGTTTCACTTACCACACACGTGTGTTTCATATTAGTAGTCACTACCAAAGGAATATTCATTCCCCTATCAGGCAAAAGAACATTTGACATATTGCCAAGGACTGTATATTTTTTATTTTGCATTACAAGCTCATTTACAAGGCAAAGCATTGCCTGTGTATTTTCAGGAAAATACACTTCTTTTGCATTTCCGCCGGTTTTCATGCTCGAGAGCTCTTTGAGTGATTTATTAAGGATTGGTTTTATCATCAAGGTCAGTCCTTTACAATATTATGATGCTCTAAGCCATCACAAGCTTTAATTAAAGTCTGTGTGACAGCATAATCATTGCCAGACTAAAATAGAAGGCAAGGCTTACTACGTCAACTATTGTTGTAATCATGGGAGAAGCTACAACAGCAGGGTCCAGTTTTATTTTTTTTGCAAGCAGCGGAAGCACAGCACCCAACGATTTTGCCATAATGATTGTAAAAATCATGGAAATGCCAAGCACCACACCTATTATTATCTTATCAGGGTCATCGGAGAAGAAGTATATTCTTGCAAAGTTAAGCAGTCCAAACACAATTCCTATAGTAAGTGCAACTCTTATCTCTTTCCACATTACTTTAAGAGAATCTCGTATTTCCAGCTCGTCAAGGCTTATTGCACGTATTACTGTCGCCGTTGTCTGAGAACCCGAGTTTCCTCCCGTTCCCGTAAGCATTGGCATAAAGGTTACGAATATCGGCAGAGCAGATATTGCCGCTTCATATCTTCCCAAAATAATTCCATTCAACATACCTGCAAACATCAAAACAAGCAGCCATGGTATTCTTGCTTTTACAAGTGAAAACACGCTTGTTTTAAGGTATGGCGTTTCTACGTGAGCAATAGCCGCCATTTGCTGAATATCTTTTGTTGCTTCTTCTTCAATTACGTCCACAACGTCATCGACAGTTACTATACCTACAAGCTTTTCTTCACTGTCAACTACAGGCAAAGCATTAATGTCATATTTTTTTGTAAGTCTTGCCGCTTCCTGTCTGTCATCCCTTGTATACACCTTGACAATATTTGTTTCCATCAGGTTTTCTACTGTTTCAAGGTCATCACGGCAGGACAGAATTTCCTTTAGCTCTACAACACCTATCAGCTTTCTTCTGTATCCAAGCACATAACAGGTGTAAACTGTTTCCTTATCAGGTGCTACTCGTCTTATATATTCTATTGCCTCTGCAACCGTCATATTACTTTTAAGGCTTGTATATTCGCTTGTCATAATACTTCCCACGCTTTTTTCGGGATAGTTCAGAAAGCTGTTTATACGTCCTCTTGTTTCGGCATCGGCATATTTCAGAATTCTTCTTACAAAGTTTGCTGGCAATTCCGACAGTGCATCTGCCGCATCGTCCGTACTTAATTCTTCAAGAATAGAAACTATTTCCGCCTCCGAAGCATTTTTAAAGATATTCTCCTGTACGTCCGATTCAAAATAACTGAATATGTCAGCCATTATATCCTTAGGCAGCACTTTCATAAGCATAAGAACCGTCTTTATCGGCTGTTCTTCAAGATACTCTGCAGCGTCTGCCGGAGGTGTTTCTTCCATAAGCTCTCTTATTCTTTCGTAATTTTTATTAGAGAGCAATTCATTCATTTCATTTTCAAAGTCAACATAGTTTTCACGCATTTGCTTTATCCTCCTAACTGCGTTTTATTTGAGGATACGGCACTATACGCAGGTTTTGATTATATAGGACAAGGTAAGTCTTCAATTTCATCCAAACCGGCGTATATATTCTGTTTTAATATTATGCCGCATCGTCGCCCGTGGCTTTTCATTAAAGCTTACCTCCCTTATCATTTATTATTTTGTTATTTATTACTGCTCAAGCATCTTACGAAGTTCATACAATGTTGTAAGAGCTTCAATAGGTGTCAGAGTATTAATATCAAGCTTTTTGATTCTTTCACACGCCTGTTCAGTTGCAAAACTGTCAAGGCTGAGGGTTAGCATATCTGAATTCTTTATTTCTTTCGGCATTTGAGCAGCTACTGGTGTTACATTATGCTTTTCTTCAATTTCACCCAGAATTTCATTTGCTCTTGCAACAATACTCTTTGGCACTCCTGCAAGCTTTGCTACCTCTATTCCGTAGCTTCGGTCTGCTGCTCCCTCAACTATTTTTCTTAGGAATATCAAATCGTCCCCACGCTTTTTGGCAATTATATTGAAATTGGCAACACCCTTGCAAACCTGACTAAGCTCTGTCAGTTCATGGTAATGTGTTGCAAACATTGTTTTTGCATACAGCTTTTTACTTACCGTGTACTCCACTATAGCTCTTGCTATACTCATGCCGTCATAAGTCGATGTTCCTCTGCCTATTTCATCATACACAATAAAGCTCTTTCTGGTTGCATTTTGCAATATATATGCACATTCGCTCATTTCAAGCATAAAGGTTGATTGTCCCTGTGCCAAGTCATCGGATGCTCCGATTCTCGTAAACACTTTATCTACAATACCTATTCTTGCACTTCTTGCAGGAACAAAGGAGCCTATCTGTGCCATTATTATTATCAACGCCGTCTGACGCATATATGTAGATTTACCCGCCATATTCGGTCCTGTTATAAGCAAAAGTCTTGTGTTTTCATCAAGGTGAACATCGTTTGGCACAAACATTTCGTTTTTCATAAAGCACTCAACCACAGGATGTCTTGCGTCCTTAAGCTCAAGCACCTCTGATGTATCAACCTCAGGGCAGGTATAATTATTCTTTTTCGCAACATCTGCAAGTGAAACATACACATCAAGCTTTGCAAGCAAAACAGCTGTCTTTTGAACTCTGTTCAGGTTATCTGCCACAAACTCACGCAGCTTCTGGAAAAGCTCGTATTCAATTGCCACAAGTCTTTCCTTTGCTCCAAGCACTTTAGTTTCCATTTCCTTGAGCTCCTGTGTTATAAAACGCTCAGCTCCCGTAAGTGTCTGCTTTCTTACGTATCTGTCGGGCACCATGTCTTTAAAGGAATTTGTAACTTCAATATAATAACCGAAAACTCTGTTATATCCCACCTTTAAGTTCTTAATTCCCGTAAGCTCTTTTTCCGACTGTTCAATTCTTGTCATCCAGGAATGTCCGTCCTTCATCATTAAACGAAGCTCGTCAACCTCCTGTGAGAAGCCGTCCTTAATAAATTCGCCCTCTCTTACTGAAAACGGCGGGTCATCCGTAATTGCATTGTTTATATATTCACCAATATCCTGCAAGGTATCAAGGCTATCGCACAGTTGTTTAAGTTCGGGGCTATTAAAGGAAGAAAGCAGTTGTTTTATCTGCGGAATAACCTTTACCGAGTTTTCTATTGCTTTCATATCCTTACCGTTAGTGGTATTATACACCACCCTTGTCATAAGGCGTTCAAGGTCACCGATTTCGCTTAAAAGCTGCTGTAATTCTTCCTTTACTATAAAGCTGTCATACAGTTCTCCTACCGCCTTTTGTCTTCTCTGTATTTCATTACAGTTTACAAGCGGCATTTCTATCCATTTACGCAAAAGTCTTGCACCCATTGCTGTTTTTGTTTTATCAAGCACCCACAGCAGTGTGCCTTTCTTTTCACGGGTACGCATTGTTTCACAAAGCTCAAGGTTTCGTCTTGAATTGACGTCAATTCCAAGAAAAGTGCTTGCCTGATAGCTTGTGATTTTATTGAGATACGACAAATCCACCTTTTGAGTTTGTGCAATATAAGACATAAGTGCCGCAAGTGCATCAACAGCACACGAGTTTTCATTCAAAAATGATTTATCAAGCTCATCTCTGCCAAAATGCTCACATACTCTTTGGTACGCTCCTGGTGTATAAAGGGAGGCGGCTCTGTCATTGAAAACAGCTCCAAGTCTATCATTTATATAGTTATATATTTCCTTTATTCCGTCCCTATCAGCGTTTGTAATAATTTCACTCGGACAATAGCTTGCAAGCTCATTTATTACACGCTTATTCATTTCTCCGTCAGTTATCTGCGTAACAAAAATTTTCGCTGTGGACACGTCCGCAAAGCAAAGTCCGCACACCGAGCCTGAAATATACATTGAGCAAAGATAATTATTCCTGCCCTCCTGAAGCATAGTACTCTCTGTGACAGTTCCGGGTGTTATTACCCTTGACACTTCACGTTTTACAAGTCCTTTTGCCGTTGCAGGATCCTCTGCCTGTTCACACACAACTACCGTGTAGCCTTTCTTTACAAGTCTTGCTATATATGTTTCGGCACTGTGGTATGGTACTCCGCACATAGGTGCTCTTTCTTCCATACCGCAGCTCTTTCCCGTAAGTGTCAGCTCAAGCTCCTTGGAAACAATTTTTGCGTCCTCAAAGAACATCTCATAGAAATCTCCAAGACGGTAGAAAAGTATTTCGTTTTTATACTGCTCCTTTACTTCAAGATACTGAAGCATCATTGGCGTATATGGCATATTTTTACCTATCCTTATTCAAAATGGGTTTTATCAGTGACAACCTTTGCAGGTACTGCAATTATGAGTACATCCACCATTTTCCTCATCATCGCTGTCATCATATTGTGTTTCGCTTGTCAGATTTTCCGGACTTATATATGACGTGATTGTCATATTTATTGCAGACATAAGCACATTGAGTTCGTCCTCTGCTTTTGTATATGCTTTCATCTCAGGATGCTGTGTTATTTCGGAATACAAGGTTTCCATTCTTGCACTGATTGCATCAAGAAGATTTTCGTCATTTTCTTCCTTTTGACTTTCTATATCATACACCTTTTTCTGCACCTTGAATTCGTCAAGCTTTGCTTTAAGAATTGTATTGGCTTTACATTTATCCCGTGTTTCACAAAAATTTTTATACTGCTGACTATCTGCCAGTTTTTCTCCAAGAGCTCTTGCAAGTTCAATTATTTCCATTTTATTCTTCCTTTCCTTACAGTGCTTTTCCAAAAAGCATGCTTTCACTATATTTTTCTATCTTTACATCAACATATTTTCCGTAAAGGTCTTCCCTTTCGCTTTCAAAGCTTACCAGCTTAAACGAGCTTGTCTTTCCCATATAGGTATTATCACTTTTCTTTCTTTCTTCGCACAGCACCCTTACGGTCTTTCCTACATATGAAGCGTTTATTGCTGTTATATTTTCTCTGTGAAGTGATAACAGGCGTGACATGTTTTGGGATTTTTCCTCGTCCGTCATTACATCCTCATATGTACTTGCCGGCGTTCCGGGACGTTTTGAATAGATGAACGAAAAAACTCCGTCAAACTTCACTTCTTTTACAAGACTTAGCGTTTGGTCAAAATCCTCAGCAGTTTCACCGGGAAAGCCCACTATAATATCCGTTGTCAACACAATATCAGGTATATTTTCCCGAAGCTTTCTTACAGTTTCAAGATAACCTTGTCTTGTGTACTTTCTGTTCATTGACTTTAATACCTTACTGCTTCCCGACTGGACAGGCAAGTGAAAATGCCGTTCAACCTTTGGGTTATCCCTTATTACCTGTATGAGTCTATCAGACACGTCTTTTGGGTGAGAGGTCATAAATCTCAGTGTAAAATCGCCCTCTAATTTACAGATATCCTCCACAAGGGTCGCAAAATCCGTACTTTCTTCAAGTCCCTTTCCGTAGGAATTTACGTTTTGTCCCAACAATGTTATCTCTTTATATCCGTTTTTAACAAGCTCTTTGACTTCAGCAATAATTTGCTCTTTTTTACGGCTTCTTTCACGACCTCTGACATAAGGCACTATACAATAGGTGCAAAAATTATTG
>JAGBCG010000221.1 GCA_017938055.1 Clostridia bacterium | reverse complement strand
CCGAAAGGTGTAAGCACAAGCGTCATACAGTCACCTGCAGCGAAGGAGTATGCCATTCTTGCACACATACTGTCCTTTCCATTTGTAAGAGGACATGATACCTGATTGCCCATAAAATTACGCAGATATTCGTGGTAAATGTAAGAATACACAGGCTCTGGTCTGCCAAATCCCCAATTAAGCTCATATCTGTTATCGCTAAACAGCAAATTTCCTATATAGGGTTCAGCCGAAGCCGATTCACATCCAAACAGCTTTCCTTTTCCCATTTTATTCCAGCCGTCAAGCAAATCTCTCATGTTACTTGTCATCCATTTACCAGGTCCGTGGGGATGTCCATGCTCCTTGCTATAGCAGAAATACTGGCTTCCGCCGTGGTTCTGGTCAAGAATCTGACAATAATCAACCTTGCTATTAAACAAAGGCAAATATGCCTCGTCAAGCAATTTTCTGCCTTTTTCGGATGCCGCACAAATATCATATCCCGAACGCTGACTTCTACAAATACGGCTGAGTTCAACCACGCCCTCAGGTGATGCACAGAAAGCCTCCTTGAGATTTTCTTTCTCAATTCTCTCCTCGTTATTATACTCGTCTATAAGGTTACTCTGTTTTGTAAATCCAAAGCCTGAGCAATATACACCGAGAATATGCTTTCTTTCATGAAGCTTATCCGCAAAAGCATTGAACATTTCTTCACCGCCATACGGTGGCCATACATACGGCGGAGCCCAGGGTGCCGTACCCTCCCAGTGCATAAGAAGAACAAGCAGGCGTGAGTCAACTTTTTGTGATATTTCATCAATAAAGGGAAGTGCATTTTCATATGGGAACAGATCGTTGGGGTCCATCTTGTCAGAATCGTGGATTCCTCTTACTGGATATGTAACAACAAGAGGTGAATCCTTGTACCACTCAGGAATCTGGGGATTTTCAGAAACCTTCTTTACATTATCAGGAAGATTTGCTTCAAACCAATCCTTATATATCTGTGCACCATCATGCCAAGTTCCCTCGTATCCCTGCCATACGATAGGATACTCAAGATTCATGCTTTCACCATAGCAAAGTCCCGGGAAAAGTCTGAGAAACATATCAACATTATGATGCTCGTCGTACTTATAAAAATCCAACCCCTTAGGTGCTCTGTCTACATCATGTGCACCAAGGTACAAACCGCAGCCATCAGACTGATAACACATAAACTGACCAAAAAGCATATATGGGAACATGAAATAAATTCCAAGCGAGGGATATTCCGGAGGCATTATATTATCATGCAAATCAATATTATCGCAAATTGCACCCTCATTATAGGTGCATACAACGCTTCCGTCACCTCCGTTTTTACTCAAAGGTTTAAATACTACATCGGGGAAGATAACCCATTCAATGAGCATATTTGTGTTATTTTCTATTGCAATATTCCATTCTGCTCTTTCGCTTCCTGACAAGGTTACAACAACCTTTACATCAAATTCAAAGCCTGAATACACTGCCTTATTTCCCTGTGTACTGCACTGCTTTGCATCAAAAGCGGAAAATACGTGAGCTTGTGCATTTTCATCTCTGAGTCTTACAGTAAACAAAGGCTTTTTTCCTCCAACAAGTTCCTTGTTTCCCACCTTGACACTTGCTACATAGCCGCCCTGGTAGTCTACGCTAACAAAAGCACTTTTTGTTTTATGTTCAAACATTGTCATTCTCCTTACAAAAATCGTCTGATTTTATTTTTTGCAACTATCTAACATGTAATTTCGTCCTTGCCTGCAATGAACTTTTACGACGTTTCACAGGAAAAATCCGTGCTCGTCATGTTTAGACGAGAAACAGAATATTCATTTATCTCATTATACATTGCCATATTGTCCCTGTCAAGATTATTTTACACAATTTCCCAAAAATCAAAATGAATTATAAAAGCCTTTTCCCTACCTTATAAAAATAACATCCACCACTTATTTAAAACCATCAGCATGGCACGCTCAAAGGGATTTTTTTATTAAAAATAGTTGACTTTGTATGTATTTTGTAGTATTATATATAATTGAGATAGAAGTATACTTATCAGCTTTATAAAAAAGGAGTTTATCATGAAAAAAACAGTATTTACAGTCTTGGCATTAATAGCAGTTACTGTGGTTTTAGCTTCATGCTCCAACAAGGACAGCTCCGCCTTTAAATTTTCCAAAGACACCTTAAAAGCCACAAGCGGTGACACTCAAATCTCAATTTCTCACAACACACGTGTTACAATCACTGACGACCAGCTTAATACCACTGTATTTGGCGGTGGTGATACTGTTTCAAGCTTAGGTGACTTTGAACTGAGCGGCGTTAAAATCGGTGACAGAGTTGATTCCTTTATCAGTGCGTTTGCTTTAAGCGACAACAATGCAATGTGGGAAACCAGTCTTGTTATAAATGATGAGGAAGTATTATTTAATTATCCGGCATACACAGCAAAAGATTATAAATCAAACAAAATAAACTTCAATGCTTACGATGATATTTTTCTTACAGTTGGTTTCTATACAGAAAAGGGTTCTCAAGACAGCGAAGAATGGAAAGTTCTCGACTACAACAACTTGTATCAGCTTTGGAATTTAGAACAGCCCAAGTACAAGGAGGGTCTTTTTGAAGATATTTGCTTTATAAGTGCCGGACTTGACGAAAACGGAACAATAAATATGATTGACGTTTATTATGGCTCATTTGAATCCTTTGCGGAAAACGAACAATACAGTGTTGATAATGGTAATCGATATAAAGTTCAGAGATAAAAAACAAATCATAACCGAATTACCGACTATACGCACGAAAGACGGAGCCAAAAGAGTTGTTGTTCCGCGTGAATTTCTCAATAGAGATAGTGTAATTGAGCGCATTTTG
>JAGBCG010000220.1 GCA_017938055.1 Clostridia bacterium | reverse complement strand
TGAATTTGACAATGCCAGAACTGTGCTGACAGGCAGGCTGGTGGAAATGGAGGGTGATGTGAATGAATAAGCTCATGAAAATCAAAAACAAGGTCATTGCGACGGTCATCAGCTCTATGGCGATTGCCAATATGATGGCGATGACCGCCTACGCAGAGGGCGATGTGTCCGGTGCGATCCAGTCCACATGGAATGATGCAAAGTCGCAGATCAAGTCAATTGTGGATAACGTGGTGTTCCCTGTGATCGACGTAGTTCTGGTCATTCTTCTCTTTGTGAAGATCGGACTTGCGTATATGGACTACAGAAAGCATGGCCAACTGGAATGGACCCCTATTGCAATCATCTTCGGATGTTTGCTGTTTACACTGACAGCACCGCTGTATATTTGGAGTGTGGTTGAATAAGGGTGGTAAGCCCACAAACGATGAAATTCCTCATTATAGGCATTTGTGCAATAATGAGGGATAACTTAATGTGAAGTTTTGGTTAGTCTGAATATGATTTTTATTTTTTAAGGTTATGTAGTTGTATATCTTGTCATGATTATTTGGCTTCTTTAATTTTAGCATTATCTTCCTGTTCGATTTCAAGGAGCTGCTCCAGAAATTGTTCAAGTTTGCCTTTGCTCCGTTCACTCAATGTTGAAAATTTTAGTATCAATTCTAATTCATCTTTCTTTAGCTGAGGCTTTGCATCGCCTTTAGGAAAATTAGTGCGTCCAGCAATATAATCAATGCTTACATCGTAAAAATCGGCAATCAAAACAGCGAAATCAAGTGGAACTGTATGTTTGCCTTGTTCATAATTAGTGTATGTGGTTTTGTGCATATAAAGTTTTTGACAAAGCTGTTCCTGTGTTAAATCGCTGTCCTCCCTTAAATCACGAATACGGTGGTAATGTTGCATAACTACAGTTCCTTTCGGTTGTGATGTTATACAAATTATACCACGTTTGTTGTACACATCTTGACAAAAAACAATAAATACGGTATTATTAAATTGAAATACAACGTTCGTTGTATCGCAGAGGAATATATGTCTAATAAAAAATCATGAACAGCGTAAAGCATAGCTTTACGTTAATTTTCAAATAAAGAATATACTGAATACCTTAAATGGGTGAAATTGTAGAAAAATCAGTTAAGAAGGAGTGTAAAATTATGGACATCAATTCAATTAATACAGTAAATCCTACAGAAGAAGAACTTGACACCTGGAACAAAGAGGGAATGAAATATTATCAAGGCGATGGTGTAGAACAGAACTACGAAGAAGCGGTTAAATGGTTTCGCATGGCTGCTCGCAAAGGATTTACCAAGGCAATGTACAATATTGGTATATGTTATAATTATGGAGAAGGTGTGCCTGAAAATAAGGAGGAAGCTGCAATCTGGTATAATAAAGCAGCTGAAAAAAATTATGTTCCCGCACAGATAGGAATTGCCAAACTTTATTTGCTAGGAAATGGTGTTCCGCAGGACTATAAAAAGCATCTGTATTGGCTCAAAAGAGCTGCGGAACAAGGGTCTGCCGATGCACAGTATATGCTTGGTGGTGCATACGCCCGTGGACTGGGTGTTGATAAGAATTATAAAGAAGCTTTTAAATGGCTTGAAAAGGGTGCAGAGCAGGGAGATGAAAAATCTCAGCTTACAATAGGTGCTATGGTCTTGTCTGCAGGCAAAGATGATGATCTTTCAGAATATATACCTCTTGCGAAAAAGTGGTACAGAGTCGCAGCTGAAAATGGAAATCTTGAAGCACATTTTATGCTTTCATCCATTTATAACCATGAAGGCAATTTTGCAGAAGGAGATAATCTGATAAGGATAGCTGCGGAAAAAGGTCATGCTCAGTCGCAGGAGTTACTGGGTATTGCGTACTATACTGGCGATCGTGTGGAGCAGGATTACACAAAGGCTGCTTTCTGGCTTCATAAGGCAGCATATCAGGGTATGGCATATGCTATGTATGTGCTGGGCTTGTGCTATCTTTACGGTGACGGTGTTGAGGAGAATACGGAAACAGCTCTTGATTGGATTGATAAAGCTGCTGAAAATGGTGATCAAAATGCAATAGACTTCTTGAAGTCGCTTGATGAGGAGTGAGTTATTATGTCATGGCGTTATAACAAAAAAGAGG
>JAGBCG010000219.1 GCA_017938055.1 Clostridia bacterium | reverse complement strand
TTCGGGACACAAAACCGGCTGTTGTCCGTCCTTTGCAGGCTTAAAGTACCATCCGTATGCATATGTCATCACTGAGTTTATACACATTACGGTTCCTGTGAATACTGTGATTATTATTTTTAATGTTTTATGCATTTATTTTTTTCTCTCCTTGTCTTAAATTACAATTCTTCATCGCTTTTAGCATTTCCTTTTCGCACTTTGTACAAACATTTTAATTTAAGGTTATGCTTCCTAATATTGTTATGCATAAATTCATTGTATATTTTTGCATTTATTCATTATAATATACATGTTTTTAGTTGAATTAAACAAAGGTATTACATATAATTGTTTATATTTTGCATTAGAACTTAGAAAATGCATAAAATCACAAAAAAATGCAAAAATCCTCTTGATTTTTTTGTTGGAAAGTGGTATCATTTATACAAATTAAAATTTCTTTTGAAAAGGTGACTGAAAATGTTAGACAAATCAAAAATCAAAAAGGTAGTTCTCGCATATTCCGGAGGACTTGACACATCCATTATTATTCCGTGGCTTAAGGAAAACTACAACAACTGTGAGGTTATTGCAGTTTCAGGTAACGTAGGTCAGGCAGACGAGCTTGAGGGTCTTGAAGAAAAAGCTCTCAAGACAGGTGCTTCCAAGCTGTACGTTGAAGACCTCACAGAAGAATTCGTTAACGACTTCATCGTTCCCACCGTTAAAGCAGGTGCTCTTTACGAGCAGTACATGCTTGGTACTTCCTTTGCACGTCCTATTATCGCTAAGAGAATTGTTGAAATTGCAAAGGCAGAGGGTGCAGATGCAATCTGTCACGGCTGTACAGGTAAGGGTAACGATCAGGTTCGTTTCGAGCTTACAATCAAGGCTTTCGCTCCCGACATGCCCATCATCGCTCCCTGGAGAGAATGGGACATCTAGAGCCGTGAGGAAGAAATCGACTACGCAGAAGCTCACAACGTTCCTTTAAAGATAAACAGAGAAACCAACTATTCAAAAGACAAAAACCTCTGGCATCTCTCACACGAGGGTCTTGACCTTGAGGATGCAGGCAACGAGCCTCTTTACGAAAAGGACGGTTTTCTTGAAATGGGCGTATCTCCCATCAAAGCTCCCGATGAACCTACATACATAACTCTCGACTTTGAACAGGGCTGTCCTGTGGCTCTTAACGAGAAAAAAATGAGTGCAAAAGAAATTATTCTTGCTCTCAACGAGCTTGGTGGCAAGAACGGCATCGGTCTTCTTGACATAGTTGAAAACAGACTTGTTGGCATGAAGTGCCGTGGCGTATATGAAACCCCCGGCGGAAGCATTCTCTATGCTGCTCACGACTATCTCGAAACAATCACTCTTGACAAAATGACAATGCACAAAAAGCAGGAGCTTGCAATCACATTTGCAGACCTTGTTTACAACGGTCAGTGGTACACACCCCTGCGTGAAGCTCTTTCCGCTTTCGTTGACAAGACTCAGGAAAGTGTCACAGGTAAGGTAAGACTTAAGCTCTACAAGGGCAACATCATCAAAGCGGGCGTATGGTCCGATTACTCACTGTACAGCGAAGAAATCGCAACCTTCGGTGAAGACAACGTTTACAATCAGGCTGACAGTGCAGGATTTATCAATCTGTTTGGTCTTCCTATCACTGTTCAGGCTCGTCTTAAGGAAAAGCTTGAAAAGGAAGGCAAAAACTGATTCAGACGACAAAGGTCGCCACTACTGAATTGTAGCTTAGCAATTAATTATCACTTTTTACAGTAGTTTTGCCTGTCATCCTGAGCGTAGGCACAAAGTGCCGCAGTCGAAGGATCTGCTTAACTGCAATTAAAAATTGGTTTGCTGTTTTCAAAAAGTTGCAATAAAACAGCTTTACTGCATATTCAAAATGTATTAGATTCTTCGACTACGTTCCACTTCGCTCAGAATGACAATCAGGTATAATGTGCGAACTAATTCAGATAAGATACTGCAGTATATTACAAAATTGTTTTTACAGGGCAAGGACTCTCTTTGCCCTGTGATTTACTTAATAACGAGGTAAAAATATTATGAAAATGTGGCAGGGACGCTTTCAGAAAGAGGAAGACGAAAGCGTAAACGACTTCAATTCTTCAATTTCCTTTGACAGCCGTATGTACAAAGAGGACATTACGGGAAGCATTGCTCATGCAAGAATGCTTGGCAAATGCGGAATAATCGAGGAAAGCGAAAGCGAAAAGATAATCGAAGGCTTAAAGGGAATACTTTGTGACCTTGAAAACGGCAGTCTTGAAATTGACCGGGGGGCTGAGGACATTCACATGTTCGTGGAGG
>JAGBCG010000218.1 GCA_017938055.1 Clostridia bacterium | reverse complement strand
TGCGTGCAGTGAGCTTGTACGTATAGGCGAAAAACATAACCATGTGCCTGAGCTTTTTTCAGGCGATGATGAGATTGTCGTTTCATCGGGTAATACCTACAGACTTATTGGAAGCTTGTCGAAAATTGATAACATTATCATGGTACAGGGAGAGGATAAGGAAAGTGCGGATTTGAGTGCTGTACTTGCCGTTTCCTTTACAAATATAAAGAATTTGTACGGTGAAAAGTATGATAAATCAAGCTTTATTAAAAACATAATTCTTGATAACATTCTTCCCAGCGATATATACATAAAGGCAAAGGAGCTTCACTTTAATGCGGAGACATCAAGAGCGGTGTTCTTTGTTCGTTTTGCCGACAAGGGAGAAATAATTCCTTATGACATTATGCAGAATATGTTCCCTGATAAGAATAAGGACTATGTAATAAGCATTGGTGAAAATGACGTTGTTCTTGTTAAGGAAGTGAAGGCGGGAATAGACCCGAAGGACCTTGAAAAGACAGCACACTCGATAGTGGATACAATCAGTGCTGAATTTTTCCATTCTGTAACAATAGGTATCGGCTCTGTTTCAGAAAATATCAAGGACCTTGCGACAGCTTTCAGAGAAAGCCAGGTAGCTATTGAAGTTGGTAAAGTGTTTGATACTAAAAAGAATGTTATAAGCTATGAAAATCTTGGAATTGGAAGACTTATTTATCAGCTTCCTACCACACTTTGCGAAATGTTCTTGCAGGAAGTGTTTAAAAAAGGCTCACTTGAAAGCCTTGACCATGAAACACTTATGACAATACAGGCGTTCTTTGAAAATAACCTGAATGTGTCCGAAACCTCAAGAAAATTGTTTGTACATAGAAATACGCTTGTATACAGACTTGAAAAAATACGTAAACTTACCGGTCTTGACCTTCGTGAATTTGAACATGCTATTACCTTTAAGGTTGCACTTATGGTTAAGAAATATCTCACCTCAAAGCCTGTAAAATATTAATTGACGGGAGTATTACATGATAGAGTTTAAGAATGTGTCCAAAACCTACAATAACAGGGATTTTGTCCTTAAGAATGTCGATTTGCATATAGATGACGGCGAGTTTGTGTTTATCGTGGGGCCCTCAGGCTCAGGTAAAACAACACTAACAAAGCTTTTGCTTCGTGAGGAAAAGGTGTCCGAGGGAAGAATTGTTATTAATGGTTTCAGACTGGATAAAATGAGAAGCGGTAAAGTTCCGTATCTTCGTCGTGAAATGGGAGTTGTATTTCAGGATTTCAGACTGTTTCCCAAAAAGACGGTGTATGAAAATGTCGCTTTTGCCATGCAGGTAATCGGAGCACCCCATAGCTCGATTAAAAAAAGAGTGCCCTTCTTTCTTGATCAGGTTGGACTTGCAGATAAAATGAAGTCATTTCCAACACAGCTTTCGGGCGGTGAACAGCAGAGAGTTGCACTCGCAAGAGCACTTGTAAATAATCCCGAAATTATTATAGCGGACGAGCCTACAGGTAATATTGACCCGCAGATGAGTATTGAAATTATGGAGCTGCTTGTAAAGCTTAACGAAAAACTGGGTAAAACCGTAATAGTTGTAACTCATGAACAAAACCTCGTAGACAGATACAGAAAGAGAGTAATTACAATTAAAGACGGAGAAATACTAAATGACAGAATAGGCGGTATGTTCGATGAGTAGATTCAGACTTTTTACCTTCATCAAAGACGGCTTTAAGGGTGTTTTCAGAAACGGTCTTATGAGCGTTGCATCTATCCTTGTTCTGTTTTCCAGTCTTTTGCTGATAGGCATTTTTACAACACTTATTAAAAATGTAAATTTCAATCTTGAGAAAATGGACGATTTCAATGAGCTTGTATGCTATATGGAGCTTGATACGGATGATGAAACTCTGGAAAAGGCAGAGCAGGATATCTGGAATCTTGATAATGTAACAAACGTATTGTTCGTTTCAAAGGAAGAAGCATTGGAACAGGAAAGATTGGAATATGGCGAGGAATATGCTTTTCTTTTTGATATGTATAATACCGAGCGAGCAAATCCACTTCCCGATGCGTTCAGAATAGAGTATGAGTCGGTAAGTAAGCTTGATGCACTTGAATACCAGCTTGAAAAGGTGCAGGGTGTTCAGCATATCAGAAACAGCAGAGAAATAGCAATTAATATTGAAAAATTCAAAAACATAATAACAATAGGCGGTGGCTGGCTTATGCTGCTTCTTGTTGTTGTGTCGTTGTTTGTTATTTCAAATACCATAAAGCTTACTTTCCATTCAAGAGAGCTTGAAATAAGCATTATGAGATATATCGGAGCTACAAAATTTTATATAACAATGCCTTTTGTCGTAGAAAGTATCATTATATCCCTTGTTGCATCTGCAATAGGCTATGGTCTGCAGTGGTATATTTATACTTTCCTCGTAGAAAAGATTGCGATTGAATATAATATCATTTCGATAGTTCCTTTTTCGCAGATGAACAATCTGTTCCTTATTATCTTCTTTGGAGCAGGTCTGTTTATAGGTGTGTTCGGCGGAGCAATCACCATAAGAAAATATATGAAGGTATAACTGATAAAGTTAGGTTACAAATGTTTTTGAAAGGAGACTGCTCAGATAAATGTCACGCAAAATTAAACGGTTGTTTATGATGCTGTGTGCGGTTACGGTTGTAAGCTTTGTGATTGTTGGTAAGCTGATGTATGAATCGGTTACAGTAATAGCAAATACCGCAAACAGCAGTAAGACAATATACGAGCTGGAAACAAAGCTTGATTCAATTAAATCAGAACGGTCCGATCTTGAAAAACAGATAGCTTCGGATAAAGGAAAAATATCTTCTCTTGAAAAGGAGATTAAAGGACTGGATGAAGAAATTTCAATTCTCACAGCTCAAAGCTACATAATTTCGCAGCTTTATAATGAATGGCTTGCGGTGTCGGAACAAACAAAGCTTGAAATGCAGACACTGGATAAGCAGAAGCAATATGAGTTAGAAGCCTTTGACAGTATGTTGAGAATGGCATATATGCATGGTGACGATACATATTTTGAAATGATTTTTGGCTCGGAAGATATAGGCGATTTTCTTTCAAGAGCAGATATGTTGGCTTATCATTTTCAGGCAAATGATAATGTGCTTACCAATCTTACCAGCACTATCGGAAGTCTTGAAAATGCATTATCTCAGTATAATGAGTCACTTGAAAAGCTTGGAAATTTCGAGCAACAACAAGAGGAAATAAAGCAAACTCTTGAGGAACGCAGTGCTTCTGCGTCACAAAAAAAATCAGAACTTCAGTCTAATGTTAAGGAGAATCAGAAGCAGTTGTCTGCCAAGCAATCAGAAATGGCACAGATGGAGGCTGACTTAAAGGCACTTTATGAACAGCAAAAGGCACAGGATTCACCTCCCGCATATACAGGTACAGGAGTATTCTGTATTCCTACAACTAATTATCGCATCACCTCTGAATTTTCTTATAGAATAAGTCCTATAACCGGAAAACCGGAAAGTCATAATGGTCTTGATATGGCAGCTCCTTCGGGAACACCTATTTATGCAGCAGATAACGGAACGGTTATTGATTCAAGATATTCGTCGTCATGGGGAAATGTTGTGCAAATCGACCATGGGGGCGGCCTTGTAACTCTTTATGCCCACTGCAGTGCAAGACTTGTGAGTAAGGGACAGACTGTAAAACGAGGAGAAACTATAGCACTTGTTGGAACTACAGGCTGGTCAACAGGTAACCATTTGCACTTTACCGTGTATAAGAATGGTGTTGCAGTAAATCCCAGAAATTATCTGCCACTTTGATTTTAATAACATTACGGCGGCTTTTCGGATCCGCCGTGTGTTTGTTTTACCTTGAAAGACTTTTTACAAAAAGGAGATGGTATTGTGAAGAAGAATTTTGCTTTTTTGCCTGCTATTTTGTTTCTGGCAGTGGCAGCTTGCTTTTTTACTTTTCAGATAACATACCATACCACAGATAAAATGTGGCGTGATAACGTTGATAAAATGATAAGAACGGAAGCCACAAGAATAAGTGATAATCTTTCAACAATCCAAAAGTCTGTGTCGGAAAGCTTTCTTTATCAGACAAATGAAAACAATCTTGTTGATGGTATCATGAAAGGTTACGTTTCAGGTCTTGACGATAAATATGCAATGTATCTCAATGCAAAGCAGTATAAAGACTATATCAAAACGACTACTGCAAGCACATCTGTGGGAATCGGAGTAAATTTACTGTATGATTCGACTCTTGATGGCTTATATGTTGTTAATGTTTATAATGACTCACCTGCAAGGGATGCGGGTATTGTACCGGGAGATTTGATAACCCATATTAATGGGACTTCTGTAACAAGTCATGGATTTTACAGCTCGGTGCTGGAGCTTGGTTACGGCAAGGAAAATGACAGTATAGCCATTACTATCAAGAAACTAAACGGGGAGAGTATAAGTACTTTTGTAAGTAAAAGGCTTGTATCAGGCGACAGTATTACTTCAAAAAGAATGGGTAACAGTATTGGACTTATATCTGTAAGCAGCTTTGAAGCCGACAGCAAAGAAAAATTCATTGATGCAATGGAGTCGCTGATTGCATCCGGTTGTGAAAAATTTATAATTGATTTGCGTAATAACTTTGGTGGTAATCTTGAAGCCGTAACGTCAATAACAGACTTTTTGCTTCCGTCAGGAACGCTTGTAGTGATGAAAGATAAGGCAGGAACGACAAACACTGTTAATTCTGATGTTAATGAATCTCACTATCCTGTGGCAGTGCTTATAAACAAAGGAACAATATGCGAGGCGGAAGTGTTTGCTGCGGCAATGAAAAATCTTGGAGGAGCAAAGCTCATAGGAAGTGTTACCTACGGAAAAGCATCCAAGCAGTCGTTGTTTACACTTAGTGATGGAGGAGCTGTTTGCTTTTCGACTTCTGAGTACATTCTTTCAGACGG
>JAGBCG010000217.1 GCA_017938055.1 Clostridia bacterium | reverse complement strand
TCTTAGCCGTTCCTGTGCTTTATCGAAAACTTCTTTATCAATTATTGCTTCATGGTGATTTTCAAAGACAATATTTTCTTGCTTAGGCAGCTTTTTATCTTTTTTGTTTATACCCGGACGGCTATACTGTCTTTGTCTGAGCGTTCCTATATAATAATCATTTTTGATTATCTCAGCCACAGTACTTGTATTCCATATATTCCCAGCTTTTATATGTGATGCATCACCGCCTTTTTCCTCAACATGCTTTTTTACAAGAGCCATTCCCGTGGGATAATTATGTTCAGTAAGATACTTTGCTATTTTCTTATATCCATATCCTTTGTTATACAGTTCAAATATGATGCGTACAACCTCTGCTCCCTCTATATCTACAAGAATTTTGTTTTTCATTGTAGGGTGAAGATAATATCCGTATGGTGCATTACAAATCCATTCGCCCTTTTCCTGTCTTATATCAACTATATTACGCACCTTTTTACTCGTTTCGGTGACAGGTGCTTCATTCATAAGGAACTTGAACTGAATTGTCATCCATTCATCTCTTTCGGGATAGTCTACATTATCAGAAATGGAAATAATTCTAAGTCCCACGTCACGCAGCAATTCAAGCTCATATAGTCCAAGGCTATTTCTTCTTGAAAATCTGGAAAAATCTTTTACAACAAGCACCCTATAGTACCCGTCAAACATAAGCTTTCTCATTTTTTGATATCCCGGTCTTTGCTCAAAAGTATACCCCGATTTATCTCTATCTTCATAGAAATCCAACACGGCAGACGGAAAGCTTTTTTCCACAAAGCTTTTAATTATAATCTTCTGGTTTTCAATAGATACGTTAGTGGTATCAAGCTCTTCATCCACAGAGATTCTTGTGTACGCCGCAATTCTAAAAACGTCTTTTTTCATAAAACTATCCTTAATTTCAGATTTATGTATGCGGCTAAAAACCGCTTTTATGAATACGACACCGTTTTTGTCTGTGCGTCCAAAAGTGCTGAAATTGTGGGAACTATAGGCTGTGTTCCACCAACAAGCACGCAGATTTTATGTGTATTCCTGAAGTGTAAAACAGCGTTTATATATTCATTATTTTCTCTGTAGGTATCTTTTTCACTATTGTCTACCCATATTTTCAGGGTATTATTTGATGGGTCTTCTCGTATAATCATATAATTCTCCTTTCAGTACTATTTTTTGTTATTAAAAGGGAATTATACAGATTAAAGCACATATTTGCCAAAAAGAAAAGAGGCTGTAGCAAAATTTGCAAATTGCACAAAAAAATGGGACGATGTGGGCATCGTCCCCTACGAATATTTGTGCGTTTTGTGTGTTTTCGGGATTGTATCAAATTATTTTGCTACAACTCCCTTTCAGATATATCACTTATTTAAGCGTCTTTTCACTTCTTCAATAACAAGCTTTGTTATCATCTCAACGTCTGAAGATAATGGTGCTGAAGTTGCATAATCTGCTTTACCGTCGCTACTGAAAAGCTTCATTTTCTTGATACTTTCCTGTTTAACTGCTTCAACTGCGGCAGGAATAAGATCTATAAGTCCTTTATCCATGCTTGAGAATTTCTTAAACTCGGCTTCAACTGCAGCAACATTGATATCCGTAAAGATGTTAACCTTACTGATACCCTCCTGAATAGCCTTTTTGAAATCGGTATCTGTCAATCCTGATCCACCATGAAGAACAAGCGGAACATCAACAGTATTAGCAATAGTGCGAATTCTTTCAAAATCGAGCTTTGGAGGAAGCTTATATGCACCGTGAGCATTACCTACAGCAATAGCAAGTGCATCTACTCCTGTTTTTTCAACAAAATCTTTTGCAAGCTTAGGATCAGTAAAATATTTTGAAGGATCTTCAAGGTGTGAGCTACCTTCTGCAGAACCCTCATTATCACCAACATGTCCAAGCTCACCCTCTATAGTTGCACCATACGAATGTGCTATATCCGCCATTTCCTTAACCTTACGGACATTTTCCTCATATGAATCTGTGGAACAGTCATACATAATGGATGAAAAACCAAGCTCCAATGCTTTTATACACGTATCATATGTAAGACCATGGTCCAAATGTACAACAACCGGAACTGATGCCTTTTTTGCCATCGGAATCAGGTAATATGAAACTTCTTCCAGCGGTCCATAGGGAAGCAATATTTCTGCAGTACCCATTATAACAGGTGATCTGCTGCTTTCTGCAGCACTTATGATGCCGCGTGCAAGCTCCAGATTAACTGCGTTGAACAAACCAACCGCATATTTATTGGCCTTAGCCGGTCTTAAAACTTCATTCATATTAACTAACATATTTTTATCCTCCTTAGTGTTTTACGCACCAAATAATATCTTTATAATTTCATATGTCTTAAAAACATACTTATTTTCAAAGTTATATTCTTATAATCTCCACATTAAATTCATCCAGAGTATCTTTTAGATTTCCTTCAATTTCTGCATCTGTTACCAGAAAATCAACATCTTCAAAGGTCGAAAGCCTCATATACCCCACTCTGCCAATTTTAGATTTATCACACAGATAGTAGGTTACACGTGAATTTTTTATCATTCTTTGCTTTATAAAACATTCCTGTTCATTTCCCTCGAGTATTATACAATTACTTCCAATTCCTTTACTGGAGAAAAACATTTTATCTGCAAAGTAATTTTCGGAAATATAGTTCTCTGTCATCGCACCAACCAATGACTGATTATTACTTACAATTCCTCAAACCGCAATCACCTTAACACCATCCGCACCAACAAGCTCATTAATAACTCTTATTGAATTTGTAATCACGGTAACATTTTTCATGTTTTTAATTTCTTTAGCCATGTAGAAGGTGGTAGTTGAGGCATCCAGAAAAATAGTATCGCCTGATGCAATATATTGTACCGCTTTACTGGCAAGAGCCTGCTTTGTTTCAACATTAAGAACTTTTCTCTTTTCCAGCGACAGCTCATAGCTCCCGTCTTCCATTGGAAGAGCTCCACCATGAGTTCTCCTGAGAAGCTCTTTTGCCTCCATTTTTTCAAGATCCCGTCGCACAGTTTCCTCAGTAACACCCAGTTTCGTGCTGAGCTTACTTACCATTACCGACCCCTCTGTATTTAAAAGATCAAGAATCAGCTTTTGTCTCTCAAGTGCAAACATTTTTAATCTCCGTTCATAATTACTTTCAGAGCAATACCGCTTATCAAGCCTTTGCACAAGCGGGAAAGCAGGCACCGCCATTTTGACGATGCCGCCATCCAGCATAATTTTCTAATTGCCAAAATTACTCCAACCCTATTGCATCATCAATAATGCCTACGATTGCAGCATCTATGGGAGAGGTTTGCACACTACAACCAATGCGTGCCGCACTGCCTATAGCCACCAACACCTCTTCTCCAATGCCGGCACCCACATTATCAATGGCTACAATTCTGCCGGTTACGCACATATTTTCATATGGCTCTACAATCAGAAATTTGTTTCCCGTTAAATTTTGATTTTTACGGGTAGCAACAACGCTGCCAACTACTTTTCCCACTATCATTTCCAATCACCTTATGTTAAAAAAGTTTAATGGAAAACTATTATTTTAAGGTAGGAAGAATTTTTTCCACATCGCTATGAGGTCTTGGAATTACGTGTGTTGCAATTATTTCACCAAGCCTCTGAGCAGCACTTGTACCTGCTTCAACTGCTGATTTAACTGCTCCTACATCACCACGTACCATAACGCTTACCAAACCAGAACCGATTTTTTCAGTTCCAATAAGCTGTACATTTGCAGCTTTTACCATTGCATCTGCTGCTTCAATCGCAGCTACCAATCCTCTTGTTTCAATCATTCCTAATGCTTCAAGTGACATTTTTAAATACCTCCAAAAAATAATTTATTATGTTTTTATGATTTTTTTCTACTTATTTGATATGTTTGAGTAAAAGAATTTTGACTAATGTCAAGCTTTCCTGTTTGATAACATCATCAAACATCACTCTCTATCCACCAATCTTACAAACAAGCTTAAAGCTTTCAGCCGTAGCTTTTAACTTTTGCATATGTTCATCGGTAGGTCTTGGTGTATCACCCATAAGGTATTCCCTACCAAGTCCTGTATACTTATCTCTGCCATAGTTATGATAAGGCAAAAGATTTATCTCATCCACACCCTTTAACGTGGAGGCAAATCTTGCGATTGCTGCTATCTCTACCTCAGTATCATTAAAAGTGGGAATTACAGGAACACGGATTATTAATTTCTTTGCATTTTCTGCAATTTTTACAGCATTTTCAAGTATTCGTTCATTTGACTGTGTAGTAAAGGCTTTATGCTTTGCACTGTCAATATGCTTAATATCCATAAGCACGGTATCAATATACGGAAGTAATTTTTCAATTTTTTCATAAGGAGCAAATCCTGTTGTTTCAACCGCTGTATTGATGGCCGACTCCTTTGCACCTCTTAACAGTGCATAGGCAAAGTCGCTTTGACACAGCATTTCTCCTCCCGATAAGGTCATACCGCCACCAGAGCGTCTGTAATAAGGCATATCCTGTTTAACTATGTCAAGCACCTCTGAAACAGTTACATCTCTGCCAACAATTTTTTCTTTGCCGTTTTGAAGCATTGTCTGAATTTCAAATTCCTGCGATTCGGGATTGCAACACCATCTGCATCTCAAGGCACACCCTTTTAAGAACACAATGGTTCTGATTCCCGGACCGTCATGAACAGAAAATTTCTGAACGTCGAAAATCCTGCCGGATACATTCATATAATCAGACATGTTCTATTAAAAGCCTCCCTGCTCAGTTCTGTTGATGATATCATCCTGAAGCGATCTTGAAAGCGTGGTAAACAGTGCACTATAGCCTGCTACACGCACTACAAGATTTTTGTAGTTTTCCGGATGAAGCTGTGCATCACGAAGAGTTTCTCTGCTTACAACATTAAACTGCATATGCATGCCCTTCTGATCGAAAAACGCACGAATAAGTGCAATGAAGCCTTCAATACCAGAAGCACCCTTAAGTGCTGTGGGATGGAATTTCATATTAAACAATGTGCCGTTTGATGCTATACCATGGTCAAGCTTTGCAACAGAATTTGCGGAAGCCGTTGGACCGTTTACATCACTGCCTGCTACAGGAGATACTCCGTCCGCGATAGGTGTTCCTGCAAGTCTTGCATCGGGTGTTGCCCCTGTTTGCAAACCAAGAGGAACGTTTGCTGATACAGGATAAAGTCCTGCGTGATATCTTCCGCCTCTGGGGTTTGTATATTTCTCAACAGGTTTGGTATAAGTATAAGCGACCTCACGTCCTAAAAAGTCAACTTCGTCTATATCGTTACCAAATTTCGGAAGCTCTTTAATCTTTTCATAGAGTGCCTGATACTCTCTTTTCTTGCTCTCTTCTATTTTATTTTCTCTTATCTGTGTAAATATTTCTGCAATTTGTTCTTTGGTAACATCAAAGCCCTTTGCACCAATTTCCTTTACAACCTCAACAGTTAAATTCTTTGCATATGCATCACTGTACGGCATACCAAAGTTATTCTTTATCGCATCAGCGTACTGCTGCAATGTTACTGTCTTTGTTTTATAAACAAGCTCATTAAGAGCATACAATCCATCAGCAACATTCGCTATACCAAAGCCCTGAGGACCCGTAAAGTTATATACCGCACCGCCCTCCTGAGCAGATTTACCTTTTGCAATACAATCATCAACCATTGCTGAAACAAATGGCAGCGGGCAAAGCTCCATATGAGCAGCATCTACAGCATTATCGGCATTAACCATGAGTTTGATTGCATAGTCCATCTGCTTTTTATAAGCATCAAAGAATTTATCATATGTATCAAGCTCGGCTATTGTACCGGTTTTAAGTCCAACCTGTACGCCTCTGTCTAAACCATTTGCAAATACAAGCTCCATAGGACGAAGCATATTGAAAAATGCTGCATCATGCCAACCGTCTGTTTTTCCGCCCTTCTGAGGTTCTACACATCCGATTATACAGTAATCACGTGCATCCTGAAGCGAAAGACCTCTCGAGATAAGAGCTGGTATTATAATTTCGTCATTATAATAAGCAGGCAAACCAATACCTGTTTTTGTAAGCTCTGCAGCTTTAACCATAAGCTCATGCGGAGTTCCGTTCCACACTCTCATAGAAAGCGACGGCTGTGGCAGGTTAACATGCATTG
This sequence comes from Clostridia bacterium, assembly GCA_017938055.1. Classification (GTDB taxonomy): domain Bacteria; phylum Bacillota; class Clostridia; order Oscillospirales; family CAG-382; genus UMGS1387. The sequence goes on along the minus strand of JAGBCG010000217.1, from coordinate 5,788 downwards.
AAGCACTTATACACATATATGACAGGTCGTTTGTAGCATCAATTCCGTTTACATCCTGTCCGCCAACTATAAGATTCTGGAACATACTATATCCCGCAAAGCCTTCTGCCGAGAGTGCATCACGTACTTTATTAAGGCTATTCAGCTTAACCCACAAGCAGTCAACAAGCTCCTGAGCCTGTTCACGTGTGATTTTACCGCTTTCAATGTCCTTAATGTAATAAGGATACATATACTGGTCAAAGCGTCCGGGAGAAATCGAATGTCCGCTGGACTCTGTCTGAATAAGTAGTTGTACAAACCAAAATGACTGGCAAGCCTCATGGAAAGACTCCGCTCCGTTTGCCGGAACTTTGTCGCAGTTTTCAGCTATTGTAAGAAGCTCCTGACGACGTTTTGCGTTTGTACATTCGTCCGCCATTTTACGGGCAGCAACAGAATAGCGTTTTGCAAATATAATTGCAGCCTCACAGCTTTCCATCACTGAGGAAAGAAAATAATAACGCTTAGCATAATCACCATCATAAATATTACATTTATCTCTTTCGGCTTTTGCTTTTTCCCAAATGCCTTTATAACCGATTTTTAAAACCTTTGCATAATCAACACTGACGTGTCCAATTCCGTTATAAAAATAGTTACCTACCGTAAAGATGTTATGCTCGATTGCATTAAGAGTTTCAGGTGCCATATAGGAGGTAGCACGCTCACTGGTAGTTTTTCCCTGCCAGTACTTATGTACTTCGGTAAGTTTTTCAGCTGTTTCTTTTGAAATATAGAAAGCATCGGCACTACGGGTTGCGATTGTATCAAATTCCTTCTCAAGCCAGTTGTTTGAAAACTCAGGGAAGGTCTGACAACCACGTCTTGCAAAGCTGTTACAGCCAACAATAAGCTCGTCATCACGAATAACGACAGGCAACTTTTCAGCCATGGCTCTAAAAGCCCTTGACTTTCTTAAATATATAGACATACCTTCCGTTTCTTTAAAGCTTTCTGTAATAATTTCGGCACGGGTAGATTCAATCGTTGGTGTGCCTGAATACAGGTCATCAATAAGCTTTTGAATACGTTCGGTTTTAGGAATTTCTGCAGTATACACTTTTTTCATATCCAACCCTCCTAATATGCTGTCTATATCATACTATATAACACAGCAAAAGTCAAGCTTTTTCAAACAAAAAATCACAAAAACACAGAAAAAAATATAAATAATTCTTAAAAATGAAAAAATCAGGCTGTGCAAAGTATGTTTTTTCTGTGTTTTCTTTTAACCTTACTCGATTCTTTCGGTATAAATTGTAGTCCGTTGTATGCTTATTCAGGAACAACCACATATTGAATACACGTTTTAACGTATAAGTATATTACAATAAGGTTTAAGGTGTGTCGCCCTCTCGGATTCTCATAGTTCTTCTTATTTCTTTTGGGATTACAACTCTTCCAAGGTCATCAATTCTTCTTACAATTCCTGTTGCTTTCATATATAAATCTCCTTTAATTCAAATATTGGTGTGGTTTTATTGTTTGACTTTTTGGGAGATTTATTCTTATTTTTGATGATTTTGGGATTGGTGAATTTTACCTTTTTAATCATATCATAATTGTTGGATTTTTATATTTTGCATCTAAATATATTTTATGTTTTATGAATCCGATATAATTGTTAAAATGCACATAAATTGGAAGGCATTTTCGTCAAAACCACGAAATTTCTTTTTAAGATTTTTTTTAATTCAAACTGATTGACCTTTTATTATTATCAGTGTATAATTATATGAGCTAAAATTATTATATATTTTTTAAAAATATAATTAACTTTTATCATGAAAGGACGGATAGAAAATGTCAGAAAAAACTTTGACAGCCAACATCTTCAAAGCACATGACGCTTACGTAATTGCACGCAACAAAACATATAATGCTGTAATACGTGACACAGGAGTTGATTCAGGTTGGATTTTAGACAACAGAGGAGGTTTTCCAAGAAGCACCGCTGAGGACGGCTACAATGTTCTCAATGACGTGAGTGACAAAGCAGGAACTGCTCTTATCAGACGCATTAACCACATAACAGAGGGTGTTATTACCGTTGAAACAAGCCTTGTAACAGGTGGAAACGGTGTAAGTGTTGAATTTCGTGACAACAACGACTGTATTACTTACAAAATAAAACTCATAAACAACAGCTGGTGTATTCAATCAGCTGACGACGCCTTTGACGTGATTCTTGAAAACGCCTTTTCTTTAAAGAGTGACCGTTTTGCTTTCAGAATTACTGTAGATCTTGACAATAAGGTTTCCTATACCTTTATCAACGACAATTTCTGCGGCTCTCATGCACTTCTTGCCGACAGTGTTGAAAACTTCCGTTTTGCAACAGACGAAGAAAGCAAAGTTGCCGTTTCTCCGGGTGCATTTCTCATGTATGCTAACTACAGAATTTTTGATGACTTTGAAAAATTCTCACCTTTGGCAGTTTACGGCTGGGACTGCGGAAAGGGCGTTAGCAAACAATTCAACGAAATGTGGATTGACAGCGACAAGGCAAAGAAAAGCTTTATTTCTATAAACAACAAGGTAGCTTTCCAGTGTCACTTTAAAAACAAGTCTGCAGACAAAACCGTTATTTCTCTAAATTGTGCAGACAAGACCTTAATCTGCGTAGAATACCAAAACAACACTCTTTATGTATGCGGCAAAGAGCTTTACAAAACACGTTTTGATGATATATGGCACAGATTAAAGGTTGCTGCAGACACAAATACAGGTATTGCCGACGTTCTTTTAAACGGAAGAAGTGTAGGCAAGGTGGAATTTGAAAAGGGACAGGGTTTTGACAATGTTGTATTTGAAAGCATAGGCGGCATTTCGAATTTCGACCACATCAAGCTTTACAACGAGATTGAACATGAAGATTATGTTCCTGCTCCCTTATCAAAAGCAAATCTTGACGACTATATCGTGGGCATGAACATCTGCTCAATGTGGGTAAACGGAAATCACTTCGGCTGGGCTTGTATTACTCCATTTAAGGAGCATGAGCCTTATATTGGTTTTTATGACGAGGGAAGTCCCGAAACAGCCGACTGGGAAATCAAATACATGGTTGAGCATGGTGTTGACTATCAGGCTTTCTGCTGGTACGGCGGTTTTGAAAACGGATACCTGAAAAACCCCTATCTTTCAGATCAGCTTCACGAAGGTTATCAATATGCAAAATACAGCGACAAAATGTATTATACAATCATTTGGGAAGCTGCAGGCAAGGTTATGTCAATGGAACAGTTCAAGAACATTACTGTTCCTTACTGGTTTGAGAACTATTTCCTTGACGACAGATATCTCAAAATTGACAACAAAATTGTGTTCTATGTCTACTCGGCACACTCTCTTCTGTCAGACAAAATTTTCGGTTCTGTTGAAAACACAAAGAAAGCTTTTGAATATCTGGAAGAAGTTGCAAAGTCCTATGGCTTTGACGGCATAATTGCTGTGGAAAGCCAAAGTTGCAACCTTCATACCGAAGAAGCTTTCCCTGCTAAGAGAATGGGCTTTGACTGCTCGGTAGCTTACCACTGGTTTGGTAACGGATATCTTCCCGAACACAACATCAGTAACAACATATGTGCTGAAGATGCAAAAACAACTCACTTTATTCCTACTGTTTCATGTGGATATGACGGATATGTATGGCGTAAAAAGACAGAGGACCCTGTAAGACGCCCCGTTGCTGTTGAAGAAGATTTTTACAATGTCTGCAAGTGGGTTCGTGACGATTATCTTCCTAAATACAAGAACGACAAAGACTCCTGGAAGAGCAAAATGATTCTGCTCTCCACCTGGAACGAATACGGTGAGGGTACATTTATAATGCCTTGTGGTATTAACGGCTTTGGTCAGCTCAATGCTGTGGACCGTGTATTCACCAACGGCGGTTCAAAGGAAGACATCATTCCCACTCCTGCTCAAAGACGCCGTATAAATCATCTTTATCCTCAAGACCTTACGTTATTAAGACGTTACGGCTACTATGTAAAAGATCAGGTAGTATACGATGCACAAAAGAGTATTCAGTGCGTTTATTCTCCTGCCGAAAAGCAGCCTGACGGTTCAGTATACTACCATGCAACTCAGGGCAGAAACAACATCAGAAACTCAAGTCAGCTTGAAATTGTCCTCAAGGGTGAAGTAGGCACTAAAGTCAAAATATCCTTTACAACACCTGAAGAATTTGAATTTTCCGACACCAAGTCCTTTACCGTCACAATCGACAGCGAAAAGGAAAAGACTTACTACATCAACACTCGTGAAAATTACAGATTTGGAGAATGCTTCAAGAGAACTCGCGAGGGTCTGTGGTACTTCTTCAGTATTGTAAGACTCAAAGCTGAAGCTATTGACTGCACACCTTCCCAGGCTTCATCTCTTGTTATGGGTGACATTACTGTTCGTTCGTTTGTTGGTAACGGCGAAGTTGCCAAGGATTATCACCTTGAAATTAACGGCATTGAACAGAAGAGCGACATATATCCTGAAAAGTACAATGACAAGATATACTTCCCATTCGATCCCGACACAGGTATTGATTTTGTCATCAACAGCCTTATTTCCTATGACAGATACAGTGAAACGTTAAAGATTTCAACACTTGACCACACTGTAACCTTTAAGCGTGGAGAGAGTGTATATATTCTTGACGGAAAAGAAAAGGAGCTTGGTCACAAATTATGGTTTACCGATGGTATTCCTATGTTAGACTTTGAAAAGCTTTCTGACGATCTTGGATTCAAATACGAATTTGAAGGCAATACTCTCAAAATTGAGTGTCCAAAAAGTTGCGATTTTGACATGAGTATTCTTTCAGACCACGATTTTGTTTTCACCAACAACCTGATTCATGGTTGGACTTGCGGTCAGATGGCAATTATTGCCGGTGAACACCATATGTCAGCAAAAACTACGGTAATTACCAATGACCCTCAAATGTATCGTTACGGAACAAACTTTAAGGCAAGTGACTATAACAAGCTGAAGCTCAGAATAAGATACTGTTGCGACAGCACCGAAGCACAAACACTTGTTGTTTTCTTTACCACGGACAAAAAGCAAAGTTTTCATGGTGAAAGAGCTATATTTGTTCCCCTTGAGGTTGTGGATACCGGTGAACAGTGGCGTGACTTTGAAATTGACCTGACAACAGTGAATGGTTGGCAGGATACAATTACAGGCCTTAGACTTGACCCGTTTAGCTGCACAGGAAGAATGGACTTTGAATACATTAGATTTGTAAAAGAATAATTTTTAAGCTGTAGTCATAATTGAATGGCTACAGCTTCTTTATTGTACGAATAATCAACAATCGTATTATATTTTAGGAAGAAAAACATAGCAAATTGCGTATTTAACAAACTTCGTTTGTTCTCACATCTTTAATAAAGAACAATAAAAAAGTCTACAGTATATTGATTGACAAAAAACAGGCATTATGGTATCATAGATTTGTAGAATTGTTCAGTTTGGAGAGATATTTTTGAAAATTATTCACACAGGCGATTTACATCTTGATTCACCCTTTTCATCCATAGATCCCTCCTCTTCCGAAAAGAGAAGAGGTGCATTGAGAGCCGCTTTTTCTTCTCTTGTTATTCTTGCAAGAACAGAAAAGGTTGAACTTTTTCTCATTGCCGGGGATTTGTTTGACGACGAATGTATAACAAAAGACACCATAAACTCGCTTGTCAAGGATATGGCTTCTGTTCCCGAATGTCGCTTTATCATTACTCCC